>JBBDWT010000065.1:0-5947 GCA_040902705.1 Acidimicrobiia bacterium
AAGGCGAAGCGCTCCGACCCGAACGCGTTCCTCGACATGGTGAAGGGCGCGCTCCGGCCCGAGCGGAGCGCACGCGGGGGATAGGGTCGCCTCCCTGATGGCCGACTCGATGAATCGTTTCCAGGATCGTGTGGTGGTGGTGACCGGTGCCGCCTCGGGGATCGGGCGCGCCACGGCGTCGCGCTTCGGTTCCGAGGGTGCCGTCGTCGCGTGCCTTGATGTCAACGAGCGCGGGGCGCAGCAGGTCGCCGACGGGATCGTGTCGGGCGGGGGACGCGCGCAGGCGTGGCCGCTCGACGTCACGAATGCCGACGCGGTCGACGCGACGATCGCCACCGTCGCGTCGAAGCTCGGGCGCCCCGCCGTGCTGTGCAACGTGGCCGGGATCGGTACGTTCGCCCGCTCCGAGGAGCAGCCCGTCGCTGACTTCCGCCGCATCCTCGAGGTCAACCTCGTCGGGTCGTTCGCGGTGTCGCGTGCGTGCCTGCCGCACCTGCTCGAGGATGGGGGGTGCATCGTCAACATCTCGTCGAGCGCCGGCATCTTCGGACAGCCCTACAACGCCGCGTACTGCGCGTCCAAGGGTGGCGTCTCGCTGATGACGAAGGCGATGGCGGTGGAGTACAACCGCAGGGGAGTGCGGGTCAACGCGGTCGCGCCGGCCGGGATCGACACGCCCATCACCAAGGCCTTCGCGTTCGTCGAGGGCAGCACGCCGCAGGAGTACATGAAGATGATGCCGCCGACGGGGAAGATGGGCACGCCCGAGATGGTGGCGTCGACCATCGCGTACCTGGCATCCGACGAGGCGAGCTACATCACCGGCACCATCGTCCCGATCGACATGGGAGTCACGGCGTGACGGTGACGACAGTGGAGATGGGAGTCACGGCGTGACCGTGACGAGGAGTGGAGACGGAGTGACAGCGTGAGCGAGGCCACGACGCCGTTCGGTGGGGGAGTGAAGCAGCGCGACCTCATCAAGATGACCGAGGAGGAGATCGAGGAGTTCCTCCACGGCTGGCACACGATGAGCTGCGCGACGTACAACCATGACGGCACGATTCACCTCGTCGCCATGTGGTACGGGTTCCTGGAGGGCGCGCCCGCGCTCGAGACGAAGGCGAAGAGCCAGAAGGTCAAGAACCTCCGGCGCGACCCGCGCATCACGTGTCTGATCGAGGAGGGCGACTCCTACGATCAGCTGCGCGGCGTCGAGCTCGTCGGCACCGCAGAGATCGTCGAGGACGCCGACCGCATCTTCGAGATGGGCAAGAGCGTCGTCGAGCGCACGGCCGGCGTCCCGTACACCGACGAGATGAAGCCGATGGTCGAGGCGATGATCAACAAGCGCGTCGGCGTGAAGATCAACATCGAGCGGTACGTCTCGTGGGACCACCGCAAGCTGGGTCTGCCCGAGATGCCCAAGCCGCCGAGCTAGCGCCGTGCGCGGGTCCGCGGCCTACGACACGATCGGCGTCGGGTACGCGTCCGCGCGTCGACCCGACCCGAGGATCACTGCCCGGATCGTCGAGGCGCTCGGGGACGCGCGCCGGGTCGTCAACGTGGGCGCCGGCACGGGCTCCTACGAACCGGCCGGCCGTGCCGTCGTCGCAGTCGAGCCGTCAGCGGTGATGCTGGCGCAGCGCGGCGACGATGCCGCCCCGGTGGTGCGCGGCTTCGCCGAGGCCCTGCCGTTCCCCGACGACGCGTTCGACGCGGCGATGGGGGTGCTGACCGTGCACCACTGGACCGACCTCGATGCCGGGCTCGCCGAGCTCCGTCGCGTCGCGCCGCGGCGCGTGGTGCTCGGGTTCGACGAGCCGCGGGTGTCGTCGTCGTTCTGGCTCGTGTCCGACTACTTCCCGGAGACGAGTGCGATCGAGTCGGCGCGGGCGCCGCAGCTCGACCAGCTCGTCGACGGGCTCGGTGCGAACCGCATCGAGGTGGTGCCCGTGCCCCACGACTGCACCGACGGCTTCGCAGGCGCGTACTGGCGCCGCCCCGAGGCGTACCTCGACCCGGTGGTGCGCGCCGGAATCTCGTCGTTCGCAGAGATGGACGACGCCGAGCTCGAGCCCGGTCTCACCCGGCTGCGCGCCGACCTCGAGTCCGGCGCGTGGCACGAGCGCCACGCCGCCCTCACGGAGCTCGACGAGATCGACCTCGGCTACCGCCTGATCATCACCGACTGACACCGACCGCCACGACCGCGACGGCGGGATGGCGAGGCCCGTCGAACCGCGGGGCGTCAGACGGGGGCGGCTGCGGTGACGGTCTCGGTGTCGCGGCCGCTGCGGAGCAGGGTGCCGGGGGTGGCGCCGGTGAGCTCGCCGTCGCGGACGATCTCGACGCCGTTCACGATCACGTGAGCGATGCCCTCGGCTTCGCCGTAGAGACGACCGGCGCCGGCCGGGAGGTCGTTGCGCCAGACGATCGGGCCGGGGGCGACCGTCTCGGGATCGAACACGACGAAGTCGGCGTGCCAACCGTCCTCGATGCGGCCGCGCTCCTTGATGCCGTAGAGCCGGGCCTGGCGGTCGGTCAGCAGCGACACCGCCTCTTCGAGCGGCATGAGATCGTGCTCCCTGCACGCGCGCAGCATCGCGGTGGAGTAGTTGAACGTCGACAGCATGTCGAGGTGCGCGCCGGCGTCGGACGCACCGACGATGGCGCGGGGGTCACGCCAGATGTCGCGGCGCAGGTTCCAGCTCGCGTCGTCGTTGCCGGCCACCGGCGGGCAGATCACGGTCGCGAGCTTGTCGGCGACGACGATGTCGCACAGCGTGTCGAACGGCTCCTGGCCCCGCTCGGCCGCGATGTCGCCGACGGTGCGGCCGGCGAGTCCCTCGTTCTCGGGCTCGAACGTCTGGTTGACCTCCATGCTCGCCCAGTTCGCCAGGCCCCGCAGCATCCCGGCCTCGGGTGACGACGCGCCTTCGACGAGACGCGTGCGTTCCGCCGGATCGGACAGCGCGTGCAGCTTGTCCTCGGGCGGGAGCGCCATCGTCTTGGCCCAGCCGGGCAGTGCGTCGAGCACGAAGCCCGACTTGAAGCTGAGGAAGGTCTTCATGGTGTCGGGGACGGTCAGCGCGAGCACGCGGCCGCCGCGCTCCGCGGCGTAGTCGCCCGCGCCCAGCGCGTCCCACGCGTACTCGGCGCGCGCCGCGTTCGGCACCAGCACGTTCCAGTTCAGCGGGCGGTTGGCGGCCTTCGACATGTCGGACATGAGCTGGAGGTGCTCGTCCTCGAAGCCACCGACGCTCGGGATGAACTCGAGCGTCGTGCCCTCGTGCTTGCCCGTGGTCTCGCAGAGCGCGATCAGCTCGTCCTTGGTCGCGGCTCGTGACGGGACGGGATCGCCGGCGGCATCGTTGTGCGTGCGCGCCCACGACGACGAGAAGCCGAGCCCGCCGGCCGCGAGCGACTCGTCGAGCATCGTGCGCATCGCCTCGATCTGGTCGTTGCTGGCGGGTTTGCCGACCGCGTCGTCACCCATCACGCAGCGCCGGATCGCGGAGTGGCCGACGAGGAACCCGGCGTTCACCGCGGTGGTGCCGTCGATGCGGTCGAGGTACTCGCCGAAGGTGCGCCAGTCGTACGGCACGCTCGCGACGAGCGACTCGAGGGGCATGCCCTCGACCCGAGCGAGCATGCGGGTGAGGTAGTCGGTCTCGCTCGGCTCGACCGGGGCGATCGTGAAGCCGCAGTTGCCGCCGACGATCGTCGTGACGCCGTGGAGGGGCGACGGCGTGAGCGCCGAGTCCCACAGCACCTGCGCGTCGTAGTGCGTGTGGAGGTCGACGAAGCCCGGCGCGACCACGAGTCCGGCGGCGTCGATCACGGTCGTGGCGTCCTCGTCGACGGTTCCGATCGCGACGATGCGCCCGTCGCGCACACCGACGTCGGCACGTCGGCGCGGTGCGCCGGTGCCGTCGATGACGTCGGCGCCCCGGATCAACAGGTCGAGCATGTGCGCGTCCCCCTTCGCGGTCGTCCGCCCGTCAGGGTAGCGTCGGCGCCCGCCTGCCCTCCCGAGCGGCCCGGCCGAGGAGCGCCGGGGACGGGTGGCCGGCGCAGTCGGCGAGCGAACGGAGCGCACATGGGGGTCGTCGCGGTCACCGGTTCGGCGGGTGGGATCGGCGGTGCGATCAAGGCCCGGATCGGGGATGCCGGGCACGACGTCATCGGCGTCGACGTGCGCGACGCCGAGGTCGTCGTCGACCTCAGCAGCGCCACGGGACGCGCGCTGGCGTGCATCGCGATCACCGAGCAGTGCGGCGGCACGCTCGACGGCCTGGTCGTGGCCGCGGGCATCGGCGGGAGCACGCAGGCCCCGTCGTCGATGGTGGCGCGCATCAACTACTTCGGTGCCGTGGCGCTGCTCGAGGGCTTGCGCGACGCGCTCGGCGGGGGTCAGCTCGAGGCCGCGGTCGCGATCTCGTCGAACTCGATCACCGCGATGCCCGTCGACGACACGACGCTCGTGGACCAGTGCCTCGCGGGCGACGAAGAGGGCGCGGCGAAGACCGCCGAGACCATGGACGGCGAGGCTGTCTACGCGCACTCGAAGCTCGCGCTGGCGCGCAAGGTGCGCCGGCTCGCGGTCGAGTGGGCACCCGGGCTGCGCGTGAACGCGGTCGCGCCCGGACCGGTGCTGACCGGGCTCACCCGCGCCGCGCTGGAGCATCCCGTCACGGGCGAGCTGATCCGCGCGTACCCGATCCCGATGGACCGCTGGGGCGAGCCGAGCGAGATCGCCGAGGCGGTGTGGTTCTTGCTGTCGCCGCAGTCGTCGTGGACGACCGGCACGATCCTGTTCGTCGACGGCGGCACCGACGCCCTCCTCGGCCCGGACCGCGTCTGACCGAAGATCGGGCTTTGGCGTCAGAAATGTGCTGTGAGGGCATGTTTCTGACGCCAAAGCATGAAGGAACGGGGGATCCGAAGTGTTGAAGCTCGAGGCAGCGGACGAGGGGCGCCACCTTCCCGGGACCGACCTCCTGTGGGGGGAGTCGTGGTACCACGACTTCGCGGCGTCCGACGGGAGCTACGGCGGCTACCTCCGCCTCGGGCTCTACCCGAACCAGCAGCTCGCGTGGTACTGGGTGCACATCGTGCGGCGCGGCGAGCCGCTCGTCGTCGTGCGCGATCACGCGGTGCCGGGGCCGACGGCGATGGACGGACCGGTGTCGGTCGCGTCCGAGCAGGTGCGTGGCACGTGGGGGCCGCTCGAGCCGTTGTGGAGGTACAACATCACCACGGAAGGTGCAGGCGTCGCGCTCGTCGACCCGGCGGACGCGTTCCGCGGTGAGGAAGGGCCCGCGGTCGACGTGAGCCTCGACCTCACGTGGACGGGTGTCACGGCGCCGTTCCCGTACACCGCGACGACGCGCTTCGAGCAGTCGGCATGGGTCGAGGGCGCGATGAGGATCGACGGCAAGCGGATCGAGGTGCGCTGCCCGGGTCAGCGCGACCACTCGTGGGGGGTGCGCGACTGGTGGCTCTTCGGGTGGGTGTGGTGCTCGGGCCGACTCGACGACGGCACGTGGTGGCATTGCGCACGCTCGATCGTCCCGAAGGTCGACATCTTCCAGGCGGGCTATGTCGTGGCACCCGACATGACGCTCACCCCGGTCGAGGCCGTGCACATCGACTACGAGCTCGACGCCGAGCAGCTCCCGATCCGCGGCGAGCTCGGCGTCGGCGATCTCGCGCTCACGTGGACGGCAGAGCTCCAGGCGCCCGTGCTGCTCGTGTCACCCGAGGGCAAGCAGTCGCGCTTCCCGCGTGCGACGTGCCGCTTCGAGACCGCCGACGGCCGGTCGGGCCGCGGCTGGATCGAGTTCAACTTCCCCGAGGGCGTCCCCCACCTCAAGAGCTGACCGGGTCACGTCCGCAAGGACGGGTTTTGGCGTCAGAAACATGCGCTGAGCGCATGTTTCTG
>JBBDWT010000066.1:0-37360 GCA_040902705.1 Acidimicrobiia bacterium
GAACCCCGAGCGCAATCGCGAGCACCCAAACACGAATTCTTCAGCAGGCTCCTAGGTGTAGATCCCAAAGACGTTGGTCAGCCCGGGCCTCCTTGGAGACTGAAGGTGCTTAACGCCATCAGTCCCAAGGAGGGCACCGGTGCAAGTCCACGCTAACGCCAAGTTGGTTCCGTCGGCGCGTCTGCTGCTCGTGCGGCGGGTGCTCGAGGAACGTTGGAGGATCGCTGAGGTCGCGGCCGCGTTCGGGGTCTCGGAACGGACCGCGTATCGCTGGTTGGCCCGCTGGCGGGCCGGCGACCGGGAGCTGCTCGATCGTTCGTCGGTCCCGAAGCACAGCCCGCGACGCACCCCGCGTGTGGTCGAGGTGCTGATCGAACAGCTCCGACGGTTGCGGATGACGTCGACGCGCATCGCCGCGGAGCTTGAGATGGCGGTCTCGACGGTCGGGGTGGTGCTCAAGCGACTCGGGTTGAACCGCTTGTCGCGCCTCGAGCCGCCTGAGCCCCCGAACCGCTATGAGCGTCGGCGTCCGGGTGAGCTGATCCATGTCGACATCAAGAAGCTGGGCCGGTTCCGTCGGGCCGGGCATCGAGTCACCGGCCGAGCGGTTCCTGGCGCGCATGCCGGCAAAGGACGCCAAGGCTGGGACTGCGTCCACGTCGCGATCGACGACTACAGCCGCGTCGCGTACGTCGAGGTGCTCCCCGACGAGACCGCCGCGACCTGCATCGCGTTCCTCGACCGGGCCATCGACTGGTTCGCCGAACGTGCCGTGCGCGTCGAACGCGTCATGAGCGACAACGGCTCCGGCTACGTCTCCCGCGCGTTCGCGGCCGCATGCGCGCGGCATCGGATCCGACACCTCCGCACCCGGCCCTACCGGCCCCGCACCAACGGCAAAGCCGAACGGTTCATCCAAACACTGCAACGCGAATGGGCCTACGCGGTTCGCTACGAGACCAGCGACCACCGCACCTTGGCCCTCGGACCCTGGATCGAGTACTACAACCGACGACGACCCCACAGCGCCCTCGGTCACCGAGCACCCGCCACGCGGCTACCCGCCGCCTGACCAACGTGCCTGGGATCTACACCTAGCTCGGGGCGCCCCGCGCCGTCTCCCCCGGGCCGAGGGCTCGCAGCACGGCGTCGAGCTCGGGGGGGAGCGGCTCGTCGAACGAGACCGGACCCGTTCCCGCGGGGTGCGGGAACCCCAGGTGCGTCGCGTGCAGGAACGGCCGCCCCACCTCGATCGTGCCCGCCCGGGCGCGACCCCCGTACGCGTCGTCGCCCACGACGGGATGACCGATCGCCGCCAGGTGCACGCGGATCTGATGCGTGCGCCCGGTCTCGAGCCGGCACTCGACGAGCGCCACGCCCGAGTCGGACCACGTCTCGACGACCTCGAACGCGGTCCGCGCCGGCCGCCCGCGGTCGCGCACCGCCATGCGAGTCCGGCGTTGCGCCGAGCGGCCGATCGGCGCATCGACGACGCCCCGGCGCGAGTCGGGGATCCACCCCACCAGCGCGAGGTACTCGCGATCGACGCCGCGCGCGGCCAGCGCGTCCACCAGCTGCTCGTACGCACGGGGCGTGCGCGCGACGACCAGCAGCCCGCTGGTGTCGCGGTCGAGCCGGTGCACGATCCCCGGGCGCGCCGGCTCTCCGACGGTCGCCAGCTCGGGGAACCGAGCGAGCAGACCGTGGACGAGCGTGCCGTGCTGGTGGCCGGCGCCGGGGTGGACGACGAGCCCGGCGGGCTTGTTCACGACGATCACGTCGTCGTCGACGTGACGCACGTCGACCGGCACCGCCTCGCCCTCGGGCAGCGTCGGTGCTGCCGGCGCGCTCAGGAGCTCGATCACGTCGCCGGCCCGGAGCCGGTGGCTCTTCCCCACGGGCTGACCACCGACGAGCACCGCATCGGCAGCGACGAGCGCCTGCACCTCGGCGCGGCTCCATCCCGTGAGCATCGCGACCGCGCGGTCGATCCGCTCGCCCGCCAGCGTCGGTGGCACGACGAGAGGCTCCTCGTCACCCACCGCGCCGCGCGCCGTCACGCCGCAGCTTCGTCGTGGCGCTCGGCGCGCCTGTCGCGCTCGCCACGTTCGCCGAAGAGCGTCCGCACGATGAGCAGCACCGCGCCGACCGTGATCGCAGAGTCCGCGACGTTGAAGGTCGGGAAGCTCGAGACGCTCACGAAGTCGACCACGGCACCTTCGAGGAACGACGGAGGTTGCACGGCACGATCGATCAGGTTGCCGATCGCGCCACCGAGGATGAGCGCGAGGGCGACGACGACCCACGTGTCGTCGGTGCGGTGCAGCGCGCGCACGAGCAGCACGACCAGTGCCGCTGCGAGCACGGCGAGCAGCGGCGTGAACCCCTGGAACAGGCTGAACGCGCTGCCGGTGTTGCGAGTCAGGCGGAGCTCGACGTCGTCGCCGATGATCCTCCACGGGCCGTCGTCGAGCTCGGCGACCGCCCACCCCTTCGTGAGCTGATCGATCGCCACGACCGCGACGACGATCGCGACGGCGACCCAGGCGCGTCGTCGTGCGGGATCCGGGGGCTCAGCGTCGGCGTTCGGCACGCGCCTTGCAGTCGACGCACACATCGGCCCACGGGAACACCTCGAGCCGCTCGAGCGGGAGCTTGCGTCCCGCGTAGATGCACACGCCGTAGGTGCCCTTCCGCATCCGCACGAGCGCCGCATCGATGTCGTCGACGTGCTCACGGGCCGATGCCGAGAGCAGCAGGTCGCGCTCGCGCTCGATGTTGATCGTGTCGCCCTCGCCCGACTCCTCGTCGAACTGGGTGTCGCCGCCGTCGCGGTCGCGCGCGAGCTGCTCGGCCTCGGCGTCGAGCCCATCGGCCTGGCGCAGCAGCCGCTCCCGCTCCTCCAGGAGGCGCGCCTTGAGCCGCTCCAGCGTCTTCGGCGAGAGGTTCGCGGCGCTCGGCGTGACCTCGAAGCCCGACAGCTCGCAGATGACGGTCTTCTTCCCACCCTTCTTGGCGGGGGCGGGCGTGGTGGCGACGGGCGCGGTCTTCGCCGGCGTCTTGGCCGCGGTCTTCGCCGGCGTCTTCGCCGGCGTCTTCACCGGCGTCTTCACCGGCGTCTTGACCGGCGTTTTCACCGCGGTCCTCGCCGGAGCCCTGGTGAGGGCCTTGGTCGCCGTCTTCGCGGGCTTGGACGCCTTCGTGGCCTTGGTGACCTTGGTGACCTTCGAGACCTTCGATCCCTTCGATGCCTTGGCCGGCGCGGCCCGCTTCTTCGTGGCCGGCGTCGCTCGCGTCGAGGCGGGACGCGCGGCCACCTGCTTGGTGGTCGGCGCCTTCTTCGTCGTGACCTTGGCGGTGCGGCGAGCGCCGCCCTTGCCTGCCGCGGGCATGCAGGTCCCTTCTGGCCCTCTCAATACGGGCGGAAGTGGGAGGAGACCGGGCCGGACGGGTCCGGGAGAGCGGTGGAGAATACAACCTCGACTCGACCACTTCAACGTGTGGCGAACGCGCCGCCGCGCGCGCGATCGACCGGATGCGACCCGGAACAGGAACCGGGACGCGGACGGCTCTTGGATACGATCGCAAACGTGCCCTTCCGCGCCGTGGATCGTGAGCTCGACCTCGTCGCGCTCGAGACGCGCGTGCTCCGCCGATGGACCGACGACGACGTGTTCGCGGAGAGCCTGCGTCGGCGCGAAGGCGCGCCGGAGTGGGTGTTCTACGAGGGCCCACCGACCGCGAACGGCCGACCCGGCCTCCATCACGTCTGGGCGCGATCGTTCAAGGACCTCTTCCCCCGCTTCCACACGATGCGCGGCCGGTACGTGCCTCGCAAGGGTGGCTGGGACTGCCACGGGCTCCCCGTCGAGCTCGAGGTCGAGAAGGAGCTCGGGTTCAGCGGGAAGCAGCAGATCGAGGAGTTCGGGATCGCGGAGTTCAACCGGCGCTGCCGCGAGTCGGTGACCCGCTACGTCGAGGACTGGTCCGCGCTCACCGCTCGCATCGGGATGTGGATCGACACGGCCGACGCGTACTGGACGCTCGACCGGTCCTACATCGAGAGCGTGTGGTGGCACCTCAAGACCATGTGGGACCGCGATCTCCTCTACGAGGGCTTCAAGGTCGTGCCCTACTGCGGACGCTGCGGCACCGCGCTCTCCAGCCACGAGGTCGCCCAGGGCTACGAGGACGTCACCGAGCCGTCGGTCTATGTGCGGTTCCCCGTGGTCGACCGCGACTTCGACCTGCTCGTGTGGACGACGACGCCCTGGACCCTCCTCTCCAACGTCGCCGTCGCGGTCGGACCCGACGTTCGCTACGTCAGGGCGCAAAGTGGCGAGGGGCGCGACCTCGTGCTCGCGGCCGAGCGCGTCGCCGCGGTGCTCGGCGACGAGGTCGCGATCATCGGTGACCTGCCCGTCAACGAGCTCGTCGGCCTCCACTACCGGCGACCGTTCGACGTGCTGCCCATCGATGACGCCGCGGCGCGGATCGTCGCCGACGCGTTCGTCACCGTCGAGGACGGGTCCGGCATCGTCCACCTCGCACCCGCGTTCGGCGAGATCGACCGCGAGGTCGCGGCCCGTGAGGGCCTGCCGATCCTCAACCCGGTCGACGCGGCCGCTCGATTCGACGCGTCGGTCCCGCAGCACGCGGGACAGTTCGTCAAGGACGCCGATCCCGCGATCATCGACGACCTCACGGCGCGCGGCATCCTCCTGAGAGCCATCGACTCCACGCACTCGTACCCACACTGCTGGCGCTGCGGCACCCCGCTCATCTACTGGGCGAAGCCGACGTGGTTCGCGCGCACCTCCGAGCACCGTGACGAGCTGCTGCGCGAGAACGAGACGATCGGCTGGCACCCGGAGCACATCAAGCACGGTCGGTTCGGCAAGTGGCTCGAGGGCAACGTCGACTGGGCGCTCTCGCGCGACCGATTCTGGGGCACACCGCTGCCGATCTGGCGCTGCACCGAGTGCGCGCACGACACGTGCGTCGGATCCGTCGCCGAGCTGGCCGAGCTCGCCGGCCGCGCGCTGGACGACCTCGATCTGCATCGCCCCGATGTCGACGAGGTGGCGATCGCGTGCCCCGAATGCGGAGGGCGAGCGTGCCGCGTGGAGCCCGTGCTCGACGCCTGGTTCGACTCCGGCGCGATGCCGGGCTCACAGCTCCACTACCCGTTCGAGCACGAGGACGTGTTCGAGCGACGGTTTCCCGCCGACTTCATCTGCGAGGCGATCGACCAGACGCGGGGCTGGTTCTACTCACTGCTCGCGGTGAACACGCTCGTGTTCGATCGCACGCCGTACAAGAACGTCGTGTGCCTCGCGCTGCTCGTCGACAAGGACGGCTTCAAGATGTCGAAGTCGCGCGGCAACATCATCGACCCCTGGACGATCCTCGACACCCGCGGCGCGGACGCGTTGCGCTGGTACTTCTTCTCGGCCGGATCACCCTGGACGAGCAGGCGCGTCGACGAGCAGACGATCGACGAGTCGACCCGTCGCTTCCTGGTCACGCTCTGGAACACCTACTCGTTCTTCGTCACCTACGCGACGCTCGACGGATGGTCGCCCGAGGGCGAAGGTGCGAACCCGCCGGTCCGCCACGTGCTGGATCGCTGGGTTCGATCACGCCTGCACACGACCGTGCGCGACGTGACCGACGCGCTCGAGGGCTTCGACGCGATGCGGGCCGCGCAGGCACTCGAGTCGTTCGTCGACGATCTCTCGAACTGGTACGTGCGACGGTCTCGACCACGGTTCTGGAAGTCAGCCGACCCGGCGGCGCACGCGACGCTGCACGAGTGCCTCCGCACGGTCGCGTTGCTCCTCGCGCCGCTCTGCCCGTTCGTGAGCGACGAGATGTACACCAACCTCGACCGTCACGGCGACGTCGACGGGGAATCGGTGCATCTGGGCGACTGGCCCGAGGCCGAACTCGCCGCGATCGATGCCGAGCTCGAGGCCGCGGTCGCGACCGCCCGGCAGGTCGTCACGCTGGGCCGGGCCGCGCGCACCGAGGCCAAGCTGCGCGTCCGCCAGCCGCTCCCCCGGGCGCTCGTGCTGCTCCCCGGAGGCGCGGAGCTCACCCCCGAGCTGGTGGACGAGGTCGCCGACGAGCTCAACGTCAAGCAGGTCGAGCCGATCCTGGATCTCGGCGGTCTCCTCGACCACACCGTCGTCCCCAACTTCCGCGCCCTCGGGCCCCGCGTCGGCCCGCTGATGCCCGAGGTGAAGGCCAGGCTCGCCGCAACCGACGGCGCCACGGTCTCGGACGCACTCGAGCGCGACGGTGTCTACCGCCTGGAGGTCGATGGCCAGACGGTCGAGCTGGGCCCGGACGACGTCGAGGTCCGCGCGGTCGCGCACCAGGAGCTGGTGCTCGCCGAGGGCGGCGGCTACGCGGTGGCGCTCGACACGGTCGTCGACCACACGCTGCGCCTCGAAGGCGTCGCCCGCGAGGTCGTGCGCGCGATCAACGACCTCCGCAAGGCACTCGATCTCGCGCTCTCCGACCGGATCGGCGTCGCGCTGCACGCCGACGGGGTCGTGGATGAAGCGGCCCACGCTCACGGTGACTGGATCGCCGATGAGGTCCTCGCGGTCACGTGGAGCGTCGAGCCCCGAGCCGACGCCCCGAGCAACGCGCACGCGCTCGAGCTCGACGGTGAGCCGATCGCGGTCAGCCTCGAAGTGATCGCGCCGCGGTAGCAGTCGCGGCGCGCGTCGTCAGCGGCGGCGCTTGAAGAGCCGCCGGTGCTCCTCGGTGTCCTCTTCCTCGTCGAAGAACTGCGTGTCGTCCTGCCCGAGGGGCGCGTCGTCACGAACCGCCTCGCGCAGCGACGCGAAGAACGCGTCGTCGTCGAGGCTGTCGCCGTGCACCTCACGCTCGTCGCCGATCGCGTACTCGTCGGAGTCGTCGACCACCGCCGCCGTCGGGGCGTCGGTCCAGCCGCCGGCAGGCGCGGAGTCCCACGCGGCGTCGGCCGCGGGAACGGCCTCGACGTGCACCGTCGCCGGCTGCTGATCCGCGGGCGCGGGTGCCGGTGCGGCCGGCGTCGCCACCACACCCTCGCCGGACGCCGACCAGCTCTCCTCGGCCGTGTTCGCCGACCAGCTCGCGGGCGCGCTCACGGCGGGCAGCTCGACGTCGTGGAGCGCGGGGCGGTCGGACGCGCCGGTGGCCTGGCCGAGCAGGTCGAGCTCGGCCTCGATCGCCACCCGGAGGCGCTCGCGGTACTGCTGCTCGAAGCGCTCGAGCGCGTCCACGTCGGCATTGAGCGTGTCGCGCGTGCCCTGGAGCTTCGTGATCTGCTCCTCGAGCTTGCTGCGCTCCCGCTCGGCGATCGTCGCGGCGTTCGCCTCGGCCTCGATGACGAGCTGCTGGGAACGCGCCTCGGCGTCACCGACCATCTTCTGCGCCTTGGCGCGCGCCTCCGTGACCGCCTCGTCCGCGGCCTTCTGCGCGAGCACCAGCGTGCGCTGGATGACGTCGGTGTCGGCAGTGCGGATCGGGGGTGCCGCGGGGACGGGCACGGCGGCGGGTGCCGGCGCGGGCGCAGCCGCGACCACCGGGGACGGCGCGGCGGGCGCGGGCGCGCCGTCACCCTGCGGGGCGCGGGAGCGCAGCTGGTGCGCCTCGGCCTCGAGGTGCTCGATGGTCGCCGCCGCGCGCTCGAGGAGCTCGTCGACGTCATCGCGGTGATACCCGCGCCACGCCTCGCGGATCTCGATGTCGCGCAGCTCCTGCGGTGTCACATCCATGGAAGCCATAGGCACCAATGCTAGCGATGGCCTGCGGGCACCGTCACAGTGGGGGGATCTCACGGCGTCGTGCGGCGCAGACCGGCATGGAGCGGCGTGGAACGGTGCGGAACGGTGGGCTCACGCCCTCAGCAGATCACAGCGCGCAGGATGAAGAGGCCGAACACCAGCACGAGGAACGACAGGTCGAACATGCCCGCCGGCGGGATGAGCGAGCGCAGGGGTCGCAGGGCCCAATCGGTCAGCGTGACCAGGAGACCGCTGATCTGCGAGAGCGCACTGCCGCGCTCGAGCGGAAACCACGACAGGACCGCGCGCGCGAACAGCAGGACGATGAAGATCGTGATGAGCGTGCAGAGGATGTCCACCGAGCGTCAGTCGCGCGTGTAGAGGCCGCGGGCCTCGAGGCGCTCCTTCTCCTCTTCGGAGAGCTGCACGTTGAGAGGCGTGATGAGGAACACGGAGTCGGCCACGCGCGACATCGAGCCGCCCATCGCGTAGGCGAGCCCGCTCGAGAAGTCGATGAGGCGGCGCCGGAGCTCCCTGTTGGCGCCCTGGAGGTTGAGGATGACCGCCTGGTTCGACTTGACGCGGTCGCCCACCTCCTGGGCGTCGTTGAAGCCCCGGGGCTCGATCACGTGGACCTTCCCCGCGGTCGTCGGGACGGCGCGCACGACGGCCGGCCGGCTCACGGTCACCCCGCTGGGCTGCGGTGCGTCGTCGCGCGGGAGCGGTCGTACCGCGGAGTCTCCCGATCCCGGGCCACTGAGCGGCGCCGCGCCGCCCGGGCCGGTGCCGGGCCCGGTGCTCATGCCCGGGTGGTCGCGCAGGGCGACGGTGCGGGTGTCGGCCCGGGCGTCGCCGATCGGGCGCACATCGTTGGCCCCGGGGTACGCGCGTGGCGCCCCGCCGTAGCGGTCGTCGCCGGGCGCGCCGCGGGGCTCTGCGTGCGCGTCGTACGCCTGATCGTGACCACCCTGGTCGTGCGCGGGGTCGTAGGCATGGCCCTGGTCGTAGCCGCCCTGCTCGTAGCCGCGGTGGCCGGCCCCATAGCCGTCGTACCCGTACTCGTCGTCGTCCTGGAGACCCAGGTAGACCATTGCTCGACGCCAGAGTTGTGCCACGAGAACAGACGCGTGCCGGGGGATCCAGGGGGAGGCACGCCCTCCGGCGTACAAGCCTACCGGCAGCGGCCCCGCGGACCATGGCACACGCGAGATCGGACCCCGTCCGCCCCGTCCGCCCGGCGAGCCCGGCGAGCCCGGCGAGCCCGGCGAGCGCGACGGTGGGCCTCACGGGGAAGGTCTCACGGGGAAGGGAGGGGCCGGGGCCCGAAGAGCGCCCGCCCCACGCGCACCATCGTCGCCCCCTCCTCGATGGCCACCTCGAAGTCGTCGGTCATGCCCATCGAGAGCTCGGCGAGCTCGAGCCGTGCGGCCAGCGCCGCCAGCGCGACGAACCACGGGCGCGGATCATCCCCGTGCGGTGGAACGGCCATCAGGCCGGCGACGTCGAGCCCGTCGGCCCGCAGCGTCTCCACGAGCCCCGCAGCCTCGTCGGGCGAGCAGCCCGCCTTCTGGGGCTCGGCCGCGACGTTCACCTCCACGAGCACCCGCGCCCCGGGGGCGCGCTCGGCGATCGCGGCGCCGAGCGCCGCGCGGTCGACCGACTGCCAGCAGGCGATCCACGGCGCGAGCGCGCGCACCTTGTTCCGCTGGAGCGCGCCGAGGAAGTGCCACCGCACGTCCGCACCGCGGTCGCCCCGCAGATCGGCGAGCGCGGGCGCCTTGACGAGCAGCTCCTGGGCCCGGTTCTCCCCGAGATCGACGACGCCGGCCGCGACCGCATCGGCGACCCGCTCGACCGGCACCGTCTTCGTCGCGGCGACGAGCCGCACCCCGGACGGATCCCGCCCCGAGCGGGTCGCGGCGGCGTCCATCCGGGCACGGACCTCGGCGACGCGCGCCGCCACGTCGAGCTGCGTCGCCGCGTCCGACACGTTCGGCGAGTCCGGCGGCGTCACGGCGCGAGCACGGCCACGACCACCTGGCGACCGGTCACCCCGTCACGTCGATGGGAGTAGTGGTCGGTCGACCCGAACGTGCACACGTCGACGTCGGTGAGCGAGTCGACGCCGGCGCGGGTGAGCGCGACGCGGACCGCGGCCGGGACATCGAGCGCGGGTGCACCCGCGCGCGTGCGGCCTTCGACGCTCGGGCCGAGCGCGGCGACCATCCGATCCAGGTCGGCACGGCCGAACTCGTAGTCGTCGGGATGGATGCACGGGCCGAGCGCGGCGCGCACCGGGCCCCGGCCCACGACGCGCAGCTCGCGCACCGCGGCCTCGATCACCCCGGCCAGCAACCCGGGCCATCCGGCATGCACCACCGCGACCGCGTCGTCGGTCGCGAGCGCGAGTGGCGCGCAATCGGCGGTCTGCACCACGAGCGGCAGCCCGGGCGTGGCCGTGACCGCGGCGTCGGCCTCCGGCAGCCTGGACGCGTGCACCGCTGCGCCCTCGACGACGACGGCGCCGTGGACCTGGTGCAGCCAGCACCACGTGCCCGGGTCGCCGAGCCCGAGGGCCGCCCCGAGTCGGCGCCGGTTCTCGGCCACCGCGTCGGTGTCGTCCCCGACCGAGGCGCCCAGGTTCGCGGTGTCGAAGGGGGCGACCGAGACTCCCCCGTGTCGATCGGTCCAGGCGACCCGCGCCGGACCGAGGTCCGCCTCGATCAGCGCAGGAACTCGGGGACGTCGAACTCGTCGTCCTCGTCGCCGCCGCCCCCGTAGTCGGCGTCGTCGCCGAACGCGGAGTCGGCCGCGCTGCGCGGAGACGAGGCGTCGTGGAGCCCGAGCGACGGCGCGGCGGACGGCTCGCGGCGTGCCGGCCGCTCACCTTCGAACCGGTCGAAGCCCGCGGCGATCACCGTGATGCGCACCTCGTCGCCGAGCGCGTCGTCGATGCTCGCACCGAAGATGATGTTGGCGTCGGGATGCGCGGTCTCCTTCACGACCTCCGCGGCCTCGTTCACCTCGAACAACCCGAGGTCCGACGGACCGGCGACGTTGAGCAGCAGGCCCCGCGCGCCTTCGATGCTCGCTTCGAGCAGCGCGCTCGAGATCGCCCCGCGCGCGGCGTTGAGCGCGCGGCCCTCACCACCGGACTGCCCGAGGCCCATGAGCGCCGTGCCGGCGTTGGCCATGATCATGCGGACGTCGGCGAAGTCGGTGTTGATGAGACCCGGCGTCGTGATGAGGTCGGTGATGCCCTGGACACCCTGGAGCAGGACGTCGTCGGCCATCTTGAACGCCGACAGCAGCGACGACTTCTCGTCGGCGACGTCGAGCAGCCGGTCGTTCGGGATCACGATGAGCGTGTCGACCTTCTCGCGCAGCCGCTGGACGCCTGCGTCGGCCTGCACCTGGCGGCGCCGACCCTCGAAGCTGAACGGGCGCGTCACGATCGCGATCGTCAGCGCGCCGAGCCCGCGCGCGATCTCGGCGACGATCGGCGCGCCACCCGTGCCGGTGCCGCCACCCTCGCCGGCGGTGATGAACACCATGTCGGCGCCCTTGAGGACCTCCTCGATCTCGTCGCGGTGGTCTTCGGCAGCCTGGCGGCCCACATCCGGGTCGGACCCCGCGCCGAGGCCGCGCGTCAGCTGACGCCCGATGTCGAGCTTCACGTCGGCGTCGCTGATGAGCAGGGCCTGCGCGTCGGTGTTGACCGCGATGAACTCGACGCCCTTCAGACCGGAGTCGATCATCCGGTTGACGGCGTTGCCTCCACCGCCGCCGACGCCGACGACCTTGATCACCGCGAGGTAGTTCTGCGGGTCGCCCAGCATGTCGGTGGTGCCTCCCTTCCCGACCGAGCGGGGCTCGGCGGGGTACAGGTCGTCGGTGCTCGAATCGTCGGGTCCGTGCTCGTCGCGGGCACGGACCATGATACGCGTGGTGCCGGTGGTGCTCGTGTGGTCAGGGACATTCTCCCCGAAACGCCGCTCCAATGGGGGGATCGGGGCCGCAGCGGTGCGCTCGGCGTCGCGGAGGTCGGCCGCCGGATCGGGCTCGACCCGGTCGACCTCGAACCAGTCGTCCTGGCCGTCGAGATCGTCCGCAGGTGGTGCCCCCGGAGGCCACGGGTCTCCCGTCACCACCTCAAGGATAGGTCCATCCCGGTGCCGGCCGACAGGTCGATCGCCCCGTCCTCCTCGTTTCGTGCCCCGATGGCCCATGGGTCCCCCGTCGGTCCTCATGCCGGTCCGGTGCGACTCAGCCCGTGACCGGCGCCGAGGGCACCGAGACGTCGACGTACGCGATGCCGGCCACCCCGGGGGCACCCAGGACCGCATCCGCGGCCCGGGCCTTCTCGGCCAACCGGTCGAGGTTGCCGAGGCGCACCTCGACGCCGTCGACGAGGAGCAGCGCCGCGCGCCCGTCGTCGACGGAGACCCGGGCCACCCGACCGGCGAGCGGCCCGATGGCACCGGCCACCTCGGCCGCGGCAGCCGGTCGGATCCGGTCCCCCGCCTCGGGGGGCGGGGTGCTCGTCACGAGGGCCGCCAGCCCGCCCGGTGCCGTGCGGACGACGCCGACGACGATGCCGGTGGCGTCGACGAGGGCGACCTGCCCGTCGGGCGGGCCCGCGACCGCCACGGGGGGGGGGGCGGCGACCGCGACCGCGAGGGTGCCGGGGAGCTCGCGGCTCACCTCGGCGTCCCCGACCCACGCGAGCGCCTCGATGCGCTCCTCCGCGGCGTCGGTGTCGACGAGCAGCAGCGGCGAGCCCCGATCGACGGCCACCGCCGCACGCACCTCGGCACCACGTTCGCCGGCGCCCACGATCGTCACCTTGTCGACGTCGAGGAAAGGTGACCACACGATCCCCGCGACCACGCCGGCGGCCGCGAGCAGCACCACGACGACGAGCAGACGCCGGAGCCGTCGGCGACCGGCGGCGCGCGTCACGGCGGCGCGGCGGGCCTGAATCCGCGGGTCCACCGCGGGCGCGGGCGGGCGCGGGCGCGCGTCCGGACGCGCGTTCGGACGCGGGCGCGACGACCCCGGCCGTGCGACCTGCGCACGCGACTTCTGGCGCTTCGGGGCACTCGTCGGCGCGCCCCGACGAGTGCGCGCGCGGGCGGGAGCGCGCGTGCTCATCGATCACCGCCGGCGGATCCGGGCTCGAACCCGACCATGTGCAGCTCGGGCGTCAGGCAGACGCCGGCGTGGTCGGCGACCCGTCGCTGCACCTCGCGGACGAGCCGATGGACGTCGTCGGCGGTGGCGTCCGCGTCGGCCTGGAAGAAGTTGGCGTGCTTCGGCGACACGGACGCACCTCCGACCCGCAGACCCTTGCACCCGGCGTCGTCGATCAAGCGGCCGGCCGAGTCGCCCGGAGGGTTGCGGAACACCGACCCGGCGTTCGCGCCTCCGGGTTGGTGCTCGCGCCTCCAGCGGACGACCTCGTCGATGCGCGCGGCGCAGGCGTCCGGTTCGTCCGCCGTGCCGGTGAGCTCGGCTGCGGTGACCACGTCGGACGGGCCGATGTTGGAGTGGCGGTACCCGAGCTCGAGGCCGAGCGCATCACGGGCCTCGGGCCGCCCCGCGCTCGGCCCCGTCAGCGGGCAGACCCAGGCACGAAGCAGCACGTCGCCGGTCTCGGCCCCGTGACCGCCGGCGTTCATGCGCACGGCGCCACCGACGGAGCCCGGGATCCCGACGAGGAACTCGAGTCCGCCGATGCCGACCGCGGCGGCGCGCCGGGCCAGCACCGGCAGGGGGACGGCTCCGCCGGCGCGCACGGTGGCGCTGGCGGTGTCGACGGCGACCTCCTCGAACGTGCCCCCGAGCACGACGCCGATTCCGGCGACGCCGGTGTCGGCGACGAGCAGGTTCGAGCCGCGCCCGATGATCAGCACCCGCACGTCGGCGCCGTCGAGCACCGAGGCCAGGGTCGCGAGCTCGTCGTCCGTGCCGACTCGCACCACGGCCGCGACGGGACCACCGAGCCGGTACGTCGTCAGGTCGGACACGCGCTGGTCGCGGGTGACCAGACCCGGCAGGCGTGCGTCGAGGTCGTCGACCAGGCCGGGAGGCAGCGCGCCGGCTGCGGCCGCGCTCATGGCGCATCACCGCGGCCGGTCGGCGTTCCCGTCGGCGTGGCGGTCGCGTCGGCGAGCCACTGGTCGGGAACGGTCGTCAGGTCGCCGGCGCCGAGCGTGAGGAGGAGGTCGCCATCGCGCGCGAGGCGCAGCGTGTGCGCGACCACGTCGGCCCGCCGCGGGAGGTACGTCACCTGGGTCGCGGGGTGTGCGTCGAGCACCGCGCGCAGCAGCAGACGTCCGGACACTCCGGGCTGGGGTGCCTCCCCCGCCGCGTACACGTCGGTCAGCACGAGCGTGTCGGCGTCAACGAACGCGTCGGCGAAGTCGCGCCAGAGCCGCGCCGTGCGCGTGTAGCGATGGGGTTGGAAGACAGCCACGACCCGCCGCCACTCCCCCTCACGCGCCGCGCGCAGCGCAGCGACGATCTCGCTCGGCAGGTGCGCGTAGTCGTCGACCAGCGTGACGCCGTCGATCTCGCCGCGGAACTCGAATCGCCGCGCGACGCCACCGAATCCGCGCAGCGCTCGCGCGACCGCGTCGAACGGTGCGCCGAGCTCCAGCGCCATGGAGCCCGCGCCTGCGGCGTTCAGGGCGTTGTGCCGGCCCGGGACCGGCAGCTCGAGCACCCCGAGCGGCGTGCCGTCGCGGACGAGCACGAACCGGCTGCCGCGGCGACCACCCGAGTACTCGGTCACCCGGTAGTCGGCGGCCGGGTCGAAGCCGTACGTGCGCGTCCCGGGCACACCTGCAGCGAGGCTCGCTGCGATCTCGTCGTCGGCGCACACGACGCGGGCTCCCGGCACCGCGACGAGGAAGCGCTCGAACGCGCCGACGAGCGCCGCGAAGCCTCCGTAGTGATCGAGATGGTCGGGCTCGACGTTGGTCAGGAGCGCCGCTTCCGGCTCGAGCTCGAGGAAGGTGCCGTCACTCTCGTCGGCCTCGACGACGAGCCACTCGCCCTCGTCGTAGGCCGCGTTGGTGCCGACCTCGTTGAGATCGCCGCCGATGACGAAGCTCGGGTGCCACCCGGCCGCGCGCAGGCACAGGGCGAGCATCGACGACGCCGTGGTCTTGCCGTGGCTGCCCGCGACGGCCACGCCGCGACGGGTCGCGACGAGCGCCCGGAGCGCCTCCGCGCGCCGCAGGACCGGGACGCCGCGCGCCTCGGCGGCGGCGACCTCCGGGTTCGAGCCGGGGATCGCCGTCGAGACGACGACCGCGTCGAGCCGTTCGGGGAGGTGCTCCACCACGTGCCCGACCCGGGCATCGACACCGAGGAGCCGGAGCCGCTCCAGCGGAGCCGAGTCCTTGAGGTCGGAGCCGCTGACCTCGTGGCCCATGCGCGCGAGGACGGTTGCGATCGCACTCATCCCGGCACCGCCGATCCCGACGATGTGGATCGCGCGCGGCTCGCGCAGGTCGAGGACGGCGCTCATGTCGCGTCCTCCGAGGTGCGCACGCCGGCCGCGGTCTCGACGAGATCGGCGACCCGGGCCGCGGCGTCGGAACGACCGAGGGCGCGGGCGGCCCGGCTCATCTCGACGAGGTGCGTCGGGTCCTCGAGCAGCAGCGCCAGCTCGCGCGCGAGACGCTGCGGTCGGAGCTCCGCGTCGGGCAGCATCACGGCCGCTCCGACGCTCGCCAGCGCCTTGGCGTTCTTCGTCTGGTGGTCGGCGGGCGCGCCCGGGAGCGGGACGAGCACCGCCGGCATCCCCGTCGCGGTGAGCTCCGCGCAGGTCACCGCGCCCGCGCGACACGCGAACACGCTCGACCGCGCGTACGCGTGAGCCATGTCGTCGTCGTAGGCGACGAGATCGTACGCGAGCGCGTCGCCCGCGGTACGGGTCGCGTCGAGCCGAGCTCGGCACCGATCGAAGTCGCGCCGACCGGCGACGTGGCGCACCCGGACGTCGGGGCGCGCGCGCCACTCGTCGTACAGGCCGAGCGCGGCGTCGTTCAGGCTCTTAGCACCCAGGCTCCCACCGACGATCGTGACCAGAGGCTCGGTGTCGGGCGCCCGCTCGACGGCGGTGATCTCCCGACGCACCGGGTTGCCGGTCAGCACCGCGCCCGAGAGCGGCGTGTCGGGCAGCGAGACGGCCGCGCGCGCACCCAGCCGGACTGCAAGCCGGTTGACGACGCCCGGGGCGGCGTTCTGCTCGTGCACCACCGCCGGGATCCGACGCAGCCGCGCCGCGAGCACACCGGCCGCGGACGCGAAGCCTCCGACCCCAAGCACGACGCGGGGTCGACGACGACCCATGATCCGGAACGCCCGGAAGCACGCGCCGACGAGGCCGAGCACCGCCCCGACGTTCGCGACGACCGCCCGCGGGCTGAGGCTGCGTCGGAGCCCGCGGCCCGGGAGCAGCTCGATCTCGTACCCGGCGTCGGGCACCGCGGTCGCCTCCAGTCCGCGCCGCGCGCCGACGAACCGCACCGACGCGCGGGAGTGCCCACGACGGACGAGCTCGTCGGCGACCGCGAGCGCCGGGTACACGTGACCCCCGGTTCCTCCGCCGGCGATCAGCGCGAAGGCGCGCGCCGACTCGTCGCGGCCGCCGGTCACCGTGACCCCCTGGCGACGTTGGCCAGGATCCCCGCGGCGACGAGGGTGAAGACGAGCGACGATCCGCCGAACGACACGAACGGCAGCGGGATGCCCGACACCGGCAGCAGCCCGATCACGCCCCCGATGTTCATCGCGCCCTGCGCGACGATCCAGACGGTGACGCCGGCCGCGAGGAGCATGCCGAAGCGATCGGGGGCCCGCAGTGCGGTGCGGATCCCGAGCACGGCGAACGCGACGAACAGCCCGAGGACCGCGAGCGTGCCGATCAGCCCGAGCTCCTCGCCGATCACGGCGAAGATGAAGTCGGTGTGCGCGTTCGGGAGGAACAGCCACTTCGCGCGGCCGGCCCCGAGCCCGACGCCGTCGATCCCTCCGGTCCCCAGGGCGATGAACGACTGGAGGCTCTGCCACCCGGTGTTCGAGGCGTCCGCTGCGGGCTCGAGGAACGTCATGACGCGCGCGCGCCGGTAGGGCGCGGCGATCGCGAGCACTCCCGCGAGCGCGATGCCACTGCCGCCGATGATGCCGAGGTGCTTCAGGCGCACACCGCCGGCGACCATGACGGCCCCGACGATCATCGCGAGCAGCACGGTCGAGTCGAGATCGGGCTCCAGGCACACGAGTGCACCGAAGCCGAGCGTGACGAGGAGGAGCGGGCGCAGGACGCGCCGCCAGTCGTAGAGCTCGTCGGCTCGCCGAGAGAGCAGGTCGGCGGCGAACAGCAGCAGCGAGAGCTTCGCCATCTCGCTCGGCTGGAAGCGCCAGGGACCGACGCCGAGCCATCGGCGCGACCCGCCGACGTAGACACCGACCTTCGGGATCAGCACGAGGACGAGCAGCCCCACGCTGACGATCAGCAGTGGGCGGACGATGCGCTGCCAGCGGTGGTAGTCGACGCGCACCACGACACAGAACGCGACGACGCCCAGGACGGTCCAGATCAGCTGGCGCTGGAAGAAGTACCAGGCGTTGCCGTAGTTCGTCACCGAGACGACAGACGATGCCGACAGCACCATGACGACACCGATCACGACGAGCACACCCACCGTCGCGAGCAGCAGGAGGTAGTGCGCGGGACGCGCGGTGTGCTCGGACCGGTTCGGGCTGCGCTTCGTGCCGCGATTCGTGTGCGGTCGTCTCCGGTCCTGGCGCGCGGAGCGCGTGGCGGTGGTCATCGCTCGACCTCCGCCAGCTGCCGGACCTCGGTGGCGAAGTCGTCGCCGCGCGCGGCATAGGAGGCGTACCAGTCGAACGACGCGCAACCCGGGCTCAGCAGCACCGTGTCACCATCGGTCGCGAGCTCCGACGCGGCGCGCACGGCCGTGTGCATCGACGCCGCGCGGACGACCGGCACCGAGCCCGCGAACGCCTCGTCCACCTCCGCGGCGGCGTCACCGATCGCGACGACACCTCGCAGGCTCGGCGTGAGGATCCGCAGCTCGGACAGATCGATCCCCTTGTTGCGACCACCCGCGATCAGCACGACGTGCTCCAGTCCGCGAACGGCCGACACGGTCGCGTGCACGTTGGTGGCCTTCGAGTCGTCGACCCACCGCACGCCGTCGTGGACCGCCACGAGCTCCATGCGGTGCGCGAGCCCACCGAACGCCTCGAGCGCGTCGCGCGCCGCGGCGGCATCGGCTCCGACGTCGAGGGCGAGCGCGCTTGCCGCCAGGGCGTTCGCGAGGTCGACGGGACGGTGACATGGGAGGTCGTCGGCCGCGACGATCTCCTCGCCGTTCGCCATGACGAGCAGGCGCCCGGTCGCCGTGTCGACGAGCCGAGCTCCCCCGGCGGCCCCGTCGGCGAGCGAGAACGGGACGCGCCGCCCGGGGGCCGAGGCCGCGAGCCCGACGACGACGGGGTCGTCGGCGTTGAACACCAGGAGGTCGTCGGGACCCTGGCGGAGGAACACCTTCGCCTTCGCGTGCGCGTACCCGTCGAAGGTCCGGTGCCAGTCGAGATGGTCGGCACCGAGGTTGAGGAGCGCGGCCGCACGCGGGGCGAACCGATCCGCGAACGCGAGCTGGAACGACGACACCTCGGCGACGACGACGTCGACGTCGTCGTGCACTGCATCGATGAGCGGGCGACCGATGTTGCCGGCCGCGACCGAGCGCACGCCCGCAGCCTCGAGGATCGCGGCGGTCAGGGTCGTGACGGTCGTCTTCCCGTTGGTGCCCGTCACGGCGACGATCGCCGGCCCGTCGGTCACGTCGCCGGCGAGATCGATCTCGGATCGCACCGGGACTCCGTGGCGGCGCGCCGCGGCGATGGCGGCGTGGCGCTCGGGCACACCCGGGCTGGGCACCACGAGGTCCGCAGCCGCGGCGAGCGCAGCAACGTGCTCGGTGGTGGGTGCCGCGACCACGTCCGCACCGAGGTCGCGTGCGCGTGACGCGCGCTCGTCCCAGTCGGAAGCGCCCTCGGGTCGATCCTCGACCACGGTCACGTCGTCGCCCGCGAGCCGGCGGTGCCGGACCACCGCCTCGCCCGTGACTGCCAGGCCGACCACCAGGACGCGCATCAGTCCAGCGCTCCCGGGATGTTGATGAAGTCGGCGTAGAACAGGCCGATCCCGAGCGCCACGCAGGCACCCGCGAGGATCCAGAAGCGCACGATGACCGTGAACTCCGGCCACCCGACCACCTCGAAGTGGTGATGGATCGGCGCCATGCGCAGCACGCGTCGACCGAACCCCCGGAACGAGATCACCTGCGCGATCACGCTGCACGTCTCGAGCACGTAGAGCCCGCCGAGGATCGGCAGGAGCAGCACAGTGTTGTTGAGCAGCGCGAGGCCGGCCATCGCGCCACCGATCGCGAGTGAGCCGGTATCGCCCATGAAGATGCGCGCGGGCGCGGCGTTCCACCAGAGGAACCCACCGCATGCCCCCGCGAACGCCGCCGCCACCACTGCCAGGTCGATGGCGGATGCAGGCTCGACGCCGTAGTCGAACGGGTGGCGGAACTGCCAGAAGCAGATGACGGTGAACGCGGCGAAGACGAACGTCGCCGAGCCGGCCGCGAGGCCGTCCATGCCGTCGGTGATGTTCACCGCGTTCGAGGTGCTGTACACGACGACGACGGCGAACGCGAACCACAGCCACATGCCCAGATCGAGATCGAGCGCCCGCGTGAACGAGAGGTGCGTCGACGCGTCGACCCAGCGCAGGGCGAGCAGCGCGAAGCCGGAGGCGATCAGCAGCTGGCCACCGGTCTTGCCGCGCTTGCGGAGCCCGAGGTTCCGGCCCCGCCGCACCGCGAGGTAGTCGTCGAGGAACCCGACGACGGCGAGCCCGACCACGAGGAACATCAGCGTGAGCCCCGTGCGCGCGAACTTCAGCTGCTCCGTGCGGACGTGCGCGATCACGTAGCCGAGAACGACGCCGCCGACGATGGCGATCCCCCCCATGGTCGGGGTGCCCGCCTTGCCGGCGTGAGGGTGCGTGAACGGTCCGTCGTCGCGGATCAGCTGGCCGATCCCCCGCGCGTGCAGCACGCGGATCAGCAACGGGGTCCCGAGGACCGCGGCCGCGAAGGCGACACCGCCGGCGATGAGCAGGGCGATCACTGGCCGCGCCCCTGCACGAGGTCGTGGGCGATGTGCTCGAGACCGACGGTGCGGCTCGCCTTCACGAGCACCGCATCGCCCGGCCGGAGCGACTCGAGGAGCAGCTCCGCGGCCGCGGTCGCGTCCGGCACGACGCGCACGATGGCGTCACTTCCCCGTGCGCCTTCCAGGAGCAGCGACGCGGGTTCCCCCACTGCGACGAGCAGGTCGATCCCGGCGCTCCCGGCGAGCCGACCGAGCTCGACGTGCTCGGCGTCGCCATAGGCCCCGAGCTCGCGCATCTCTCCGAGGACCGCGACGCGACGCCCGGCCACCGGGAGGCTCGCGAGCGAGCGCACCGCGGCCGCGGCCGACGTCGGGCTCGAGTTGTACGCGTCGTTGATGACCGTGATGCCGTCGGTGGTCCGCAGGAGCTCCATCCGGAACGACGCGTGCGGCACGTCCGCCAGACCCTCGACGACGGCGTCGAGGGGGGTGTCGAGCGCCAGCGCGACCGTCGCGGCCATCGCGGCGTTCTGCGCTTGATGCTCGCCCCGGAGACCGAGCGTGATCGACGCGCGCCCCCACGGCGAGTCGAGCGTGAACCGTGGGTGGAGCTCCTCGTCGAGCCCGACGTCGCGCAGGCGTACATCGGCATCGTCGGCGCAACCGACGCGCACCACTCGAGCCACGGTCCGTGCCGCGAGCTCGGCAACCGAGTCGCAGTCGGCGTTGAGGACCGCGAGGCCGTCTGCCGGCAGCGCTTCGAGCAGCTCGCCCTTCACCTGCGTGATCCCCTCCGGCCCGCCGAGGTGCTCGGCATGAGCCATGCCCACGTGGGTCACGACGCCGACGGTGGGCCGGGCCATGGCGGTCAGGTCCGCGATGTTCCCCACGAAGCGGGCACCCATCTCGGCGACGACGACCTGCGCGTCGGCCGGAGCACCGAGCAGCGTCAGCGGCACGCCGGCCTCGTTGTTGTACGACGCCGGGCTCGCGTGGACGCGCCGGCTGCCGCGAAGCGCGGCTGCGGTCAGGTCCTTCGTCGTCGTCTTGCCCGCGGACCCGGTGATCCCGACCACGGTCGCGTCCGCGAGCCACCGTCGGGCGAGGACCCCGAGCGCAGCCAGCGCCTCCATCACGTCGGGGACCCGCACGAGCGTCGCGTCGGGCGGCAGGCCGTCGACGATCCGGGCGACCACGGCCAGGGTCGCGCCACGCGCGAACGCGTCGGGGAGGAACTGGTGGCCGTCACGCGTGCCGCGCAGCGCGAAGAAGCACGCCCCCGGCTCGACGAGCCGAGAGTCGATCGTGAACGACGTCGCGCGTGCGTCGGCGTCCCCGGTGAGCACCTCGCCGCCGGTGGCGTGGGCGAGCTGCGCGGCCGTCAGCTCCACGATCTCGCCTCCAGCTCGCCGCGCGCGACCGCGCGGTCGTCGAACGGCACCGTCACCCCACCCGAGGTCTGGCCGGTCTCGTGGCCCTTGCCGGCGATCACGACGACGTCGCCGGACCTCGCGTCGCTGATCGCGGCGCGGATCGCGGCGCGTCGGTCGAGCTCCACGACGAGCCGGCCGGGGCCCTCGGCCCCCGCGACCACCTCGTCGGCGATGTCGGCCGGACGCTCGGACCGCGGGTTGTCGGAGGTCAGGATCGCCACGTCGGCGCCGCGAGTCGCGACCGAGCCCATCTCCGGGCGCTTCGTCCGGTCGCGATCTCCTCCGCATCCGAACACCACGATGACGCGGTGCGCGTCGGCGAGCTCGCGCGCCGCGCGCAACGCGTGCTCGAGTGCATCGGGTGTGTGCGCGTAGTCGACCAACACGAGGAACTGCTGACCGGCGTCGATCGGCTCGAGGCGTCCGGGGATCGTTCCGGTTCCCGCCAACCCGGTGACGACCGCATCGAACGGGAGGTCGACGGCACGCGCGGTGGCGGCCGCGGCGAGCGCGTTCGCCACGTTGTGCCGACCGAAGAGCGGCAGTCGGACGAGCGCGCTGCGGCGCGCGCGCTTGTCGACGAGGGTGAAGCTGCTCCCGGCAACGCCGATGGCGACGTCACGCGCGGCGATGTCGGCGCCGGCGGTCTCGACCGCGAACGTGGTCACCGTGAGACCGGCCGCGGCAGCGAGGTCGGCCAGCCGGAGCCCGAACCGGTCGTCGATGTTCACCGCCGCAGTCGCGGCGAACGCCGGAGTGAACAGCCGCGCCTTCGCGTCGAAGTAGGTCTCGACGTCGCCGTGGTAGTCGAGATGGTCGCGCGAGAGGTTGGTGAAGCACACGGCGGCGAAGTGCGTGCCGTCGACGCGGTGCTGCGCCAGTGCGTGCGACGACACCTCCATCGCGACCGTCGCGACCCCGACGTCTCGCATGCGTCCGAGCAGCGACTGGAGCTCGGTCGCCTCGGGCGTGGTGTGCTCGACCGGCAGCGGGTGCCCGTCGATCCGGGCACCCGTGGTGCCGACGACCCCGACGCGCCGACCGGTGGCCCGCGCGATCGCCTCGAGCAGGTACGTGGTCGTCGTCTTCCCGTTCGTGCCGGTGACGCCGAGGCACGACAGCGCCACCGACGGATCGCCGTGGAGCCGGGCCGCGACCGGGCCCACCGCGACCCTCACATCGGGGACCCGGGCCTCGCTGACCGGCCGCGCGGCGCTCGACAGCCCGAGGGCACGCTCGGTCAGGAGCGCGACCGCACCGGCCTCGACCGCGCTCGCGGCGTGCTCGTGGCCGTCGGTGCGCTCCCCCGGGATGCACGCGAACAGCGCGCCGGGGAGGACCCGCCGGCTGTCGTGCGTCATCGAGAGCACGTCGACCGTCGGATCACCCTCGAGGCCGATCACCTCGACGTCGGTCAGAAGCGCCTGCAAGCGCACGCGCGCGATCCTCTCCCTCGTCCGGGGGCCCAACGTGTGGCGGAACGCGTCAGGGTACCGGCCGCCGCCGATCGTGCTGGTACAGCCACGGTGCGCAACGGGGAGGCTCACGGCGTCGCGGGGACGCGGTCGACGGCCAGCGCGTACTGCATGATCCGGGCGAAGGTCGGAGCCGCCGCCGCGCCACCGGTGGCGTCCACCTGCGGCTCGTCGAGCACCACGATCGCCGCGAGGCGGGGTGAGTCCGCCGGAGCGAAGCCCGCGAACGAGGTGACGTACTTGTACGGCGGCTTCTCGTACGGCGGCTTGCGCGCGGTCCCCGTCTTGCCGGCCACCCGGTAGCCGTTGATCTGCGCGTTCGTCCCGGTCCCGTCCGCGACCACCGACTCCAGCATCGTCCGCATCGCCGCGGCCGTCCCGGAGGAGACGACACGGTGGGTCGCGCCCAGCGGTTCGGGACGACGACGACCCTCGCCGTCGACGGTCGCCGCGACCAGGCGGGGCGTCCGGGCCACGCCGTCGTTCGCGAGGGTCAGGTAGACGTCGAGCATCTGCATCGCGGTCACGGCGATGCCGTTGCCGACCGGCATGGAGGCGAGGCTCGTGTCGTTGTACTGATCGACCGGGAGCAGGAGACCCTCCGCCTCCCCCGGCAGGCCGAGGCCCGTCCCGGTGCCGAAGCCGAAGCTGCGGAGGGCCGCGTCGAAACGCTCGTTGCCGAGCATGCGCGCGATGAGGATCGTGCCGACGTTCGACGACATGCGCACGATGTCCGCGACCGTCATCGCCGCCGCGTGCGAGTGCACGTCTTCGAACTCCTGGCCGTCGACGACCAGTCTCCCCGGGACCTGGAGGACCGTGCTCGGGCTGACGAGGCCGGCCTCGAGCGCGGCCGCGATCGTCACCACCTTGTTGGTCGAGCCGGGCTCGAACACATCGGTGACCGGTCGGTTCGGAGAGGTGCTCGCGGCGGGCCCGGCCGGGGTCGCGTCGGTGGCCCCGTCGACCGTCGCCATCGCGAGCACGTCGCCCGTCCTCACGTCGGCGAGGACGGCCGTGCCCCCCTTCGAACGGGTCTTCGTGACCTCGTCCGTGAGCACACGCTCGACCTCGTACTGGAGCGACTGGTCGATCGTCAGCACCAGGTCGGTGCCGCGCTCGGGCGCGCGCCCGCGTCGGACGCCCTCGGGGAGCTCGCGACCCTGCGGGTCCCGCTCGACGCGCTGCTCCCCGGGCTTCCCGGCCAACGTCGCCTCGTGGCCGCTCTCGAGCCCACCGAGCCCGTTGTTGTCGATGCCGACGAAGCCGAGCACCGACGCGGCGAGCACACCGGACGGGTAGTACCGCTTCGTCTCGCCGACGAGGTCGATCCCGTCGAGCTGGAGCGCGCGCACCTTCTTCACGACATCGTCCTCGACCTGCCGCGCGACGTACACGAACGACCGGTTCTTCTGACCGATCCGAGCGGCGAGCTCGACGGGGTCGGCGCCGACGATCGGCGCGAGCTGCGCCGCGTACGCGTCCGGATCGGAGATCAGGCGCGGATCGGCCCACACGCTCGATCGGCCGACCGAGACGGCGAGGTCGTTGCCGTTGCGGTCGAAGATCCCTCCGCGCTCGGCCGGGAGCTCGACGGTCTGGACCCGCTGGTCGAGCCCGAGACGCTGGTAGTGACCGCCTTCGCCGGCCTGCAGCTCGACGAGGCGCAGCCCGAGCGCGCCGTAGACGACGACGACGACGGCGAGGATGGCGAGGAGACGCGCGCGGGGCACCGCCGCGACGCGGTGGCGGCCGGGCGGACGGCGTCGGGGGCGGGCACCCACGGTGCGCGGGCGCTCCGCGCGGGCGCGCCCGACCGGCGAGAGGTCGTCGGCGATCGGCTCCGCGGGACGCTCACGCCGCGGTCGCGCGACCGGAGGTGCGGTCGTCGCGGGCTGATGCCTCAGCCCCGGGACCGCGCGAGGCGCGGCGAAGGGATCACGGCGCGTCGGCAAGGGTCGACTTCACCTCGGTCAAGCCGTTGAGGGTCCCCGCCGTGGCTTCGGGCGGTGTCGGGAGCTCGCCGGTCGCGGGGATCGGTGTCGGCGGGCCGTCGGGCGGGACGAGACCGAGCTCCTCCGCCCGCGCCACGATGCGCTCCGGCGACGCGAAGGTCGCGTGCTCGTAGCGCGCCTCCTCGTACCGGCGTTCGGCCTCCGCCGTCTGCTGGTCGAGCCGGTCGATCGCGACCTGGCTCTGCGCGAGGAGTGCGTGGAACGCCACGATCGTAAAGAGCGCGATGACGGCGATCGACCCCAACGCGAGGAGCGCGCGCTGGCGGGTCAGCAGGCGCGCGGGCGCGTCGACGACGACCAGGTCCGCGCGGCTCCGTCCGCGCGATGCACGGGTCGGCCAGGTGACTCCCCCGCGCGGACGCGCGAGGGAGGCGATCGCGGTCATGAGCCGGTGCGAGCCGCGAGGCGTTCGGCAGCACGGAGGCGCGCGCTGCGCGCCCGCGGGTTGGCGGCGACCTCTTCCGGGGTGGGCTGCATCGCGCGGCGGTTGAGGAGGCGGACCAGACCGCGCTCCTCGGGCTCGACCGGGAAGCCGGGGGGCTGCTCTTCGCGGGCGCCCGCCCACTTCGCGAACCGCTCCTTCACCAGCCGGTCCTCGAGCGAGTGGTACGCGAGCACGAGCACCCGTCCACCGGGGGCCAGCAGGTGCACGGACTCGTCGAGGCCCTCGGCGAGGTTGGGCAGCTCGCGGTTGACCTCCATGCGGATCGCTTGGAACGTCCGGCGAGCCGGGTGACCGCCACGGCGACGCGCGGGCGCGGGTACTGCTTCCTTCACCGCACCGACGAGATCGGCGGTGGTGTGCAGCGGGCGGTTGGCGACGATGCGCGTCGCGATGCGACGGGCGAACTTCTCTTCGCCGTTGGTCGCGATGATCTCGGCGAGACGCGCCTCGGAGTACTCGTTGACGACCGTCTCGGCCGTCAGCTCGGTCGCCGCGTCCATGCGCATGTCGAGCGGCGCCTCGCCCCAGTACGTGAAGCCACGCTCGGGTCGGTCGAGCTGTGGGCTGTTGGTCCCCAGGTCGAAGAGGATTCCCATGATGTTCCCCTCACTTGTATGTTCCCCCGCCTCCCGGCGGACGATCTCGGCGACGTCTTCGAAGCCGCCATGCACGATCCGGACTCGGTCCCCGAACGGAGCGAGACGCTCCCGGGCCGCGGCGACTGCGTCTGCATCACGATCGATGCCGAGCAGTGCGACGTCCGGTCGGGACTCGAGGAGGAGGTGGGCGTGCCCACCGCCTCCGACCGTCGCATCCACGACGGTCCCCGTCGGCACCGCTGCGAGGAGCTCGAGCACTTCCCGGGCCATCACCGGTTCGTGCTGGAAGCGATCCATCCGAGTCCCTCGCGGTTCACCACCCGAGTGAGCCGGACCTGCTGCGAGCCCCCCGGACGGACGAGTGCCGTTCGGTTGTCTCTCCGAATCAGCTCGGTGGAAGCGGGCGGAGTAGGGGCTTCACCGCGCCGACCGGGAGGCTCGCAGCAGGTCAGGGTCAGATCTTGTGGCGGGTCGGTGGCAAACGCTTGGGCGTTCGCCTTCGTCAGGAGGTGCTCCTTCCTTCTGTCTCGGCCTTCTCAGGCGTTCTCGATCAGATCCCGAAGCCGGGCAGCGAGGCCGCGGCCGCGAGGGTCTTCTGGCCATCGACGCGGCGCTCGTCCCAGCGCTCCGCGTCCCAGATCTCGATGCGGGAGAACTGCCCGACCACGACCACCTCGCGCTCGAGCGACGCGTACTCCCGCTGGTCGGCTGCGATCGGCACGCGGCCCTGGGCGTCGGGCTTGACCTCCCGTGCGCCAGCGAAGAAGGCACGGGCAGCATCGAGCTGCATGTCCCCCTCCCTCGACATCTCCCGGATCCGCTGGGCCACCGTCTGCCATTCCTCCGGCGTGTACACGACCAGGCAGTTGTGCTGCCCGATCCCGATCACCGCCCCGTCCGCGAGGGGGCTCCGGAAGTCCATCGGAAGGATCAAGCGACCCTTCGCGTCGAGGGAGTGCCTGTGCTCCCCGAGGAAGTCCTTCATGTCCCCTCACTGCGATGCCTCCCGGCATCCGTCCGTGCGCTTCGGCGCTGGGGGCCCGCCCCACCCCTCCCGCGAAGGATGGCGGAGCACTCCCCTCATCACCACTGCGCTCCACCCTAAGCCCCCCTCCCCCACCCGTCAACCCCTCAGAGCCCCATCAGACCCCACAGACCCCAGAGGTGCAGGAGCGGCCGCGCGCGCCTCACCCGAGCGACAACGGGATCTGGGAGGCGCCACCATCGCCACCCGCGCGCCGACCGCTGACGCCAGCGCGCTGAGCAACGAGACGAGACGCGACGACGTGGCCGGTCAGCCCTCGAACGAAAGCGGCGGGCATCGCGCCGACGCGCGCGGTCAGCCGAAAGGAGCTAGGCGGGAACTGCCTCGAAGCCCGGGAGGTACTGCGTCCAGGCGGGGTCCAGTGCGCCCGCCGTCGCGATGAGCCAGAGGTGCGCGTGCGGGGTGACGGGTGCGCGGCGCAGGCGGAGGCCGGCCTCGTGCGGCAGGCGGTCTTCCTTCCTCGCGTTGCAGGGGCGGCAGGACGCGACGACGTTGTCCCAGCTGTGGGGTCCGCCCTTGGATCGCGGGAGGACGTGGTCGAGGTTCTCGGCGCTGCGGCCGCAGTACTGGCAGCGGTTGCCATCACGCGCGAACACCGCGCGCCGGGACAAGGGGACGCGCGTGCGGTACGGGACGCGCACGAAGTGGTTCAGGCGGATCACCGACGGGACGGGGACGGTGGCGCGCTCGGAGTGGAAGGCGGCGCCGTTGCGCTCGACCATCTCGGCCTTCGCCTTCAGCACGAGGACGACCGCACGGCGAGCAGAGACGACGCAGAGCGGCTCGAAGGTGGCGTTGAGCACGAGCGCTCTCCCCACGCCACCCCTCCTCATCCTTCTGCTCGCACCATGGGCGCCGGGAAAGTGTACCGACGGTCAGAGACCGGCTCGGCGGATGATCCGGTCCTGCGAGCGGCACCATTCGAGGTAGGTGACCAGGTCCGAGGGTGCCGGCGCACCACCGGTGCCGTACTGCGTCTCGAGCCGGAAGCCGACATAGGCGCGGTCGGGCACCGGCAGGAACGGCGGGCGGCGCCACCAGCCCGGGCGGGCGACCCGCCCCGCCGACCGGAGCGCGCTGGCCCAGAGCTGCGGCCGCACCAGCACTCTCCCGACTGCGCCGACCCACGATCGGCGAGCGCCCGGACGCGGCGGCGAGGGGGTGGCCACGGGGTCACGGTACTGCCCGCGCGCGCTGCTACCGTCGCCGCGTGGCGCAACCCGCGACAGCACGTCAGGTTGACGTGGCCGCGCTGTTCGGCGCACTGCTCCGCAACATCGAGCGCGTCATCCAGGGCAAGCGAGATCAGGTCAGCCTGGCGCTCGTGTGCCTGCTCGCGGAGGGGCACCTCCTCATCGAGGACGTGCCGGGCGTGGGCAAGACCTCGCTCGCCAAGGCGATCGCGCGCTCGATCTCGACGAGCGCGAACCGGATCCAGTTCACGCCCGACCTCCTTCCTTCCGATGTCGTCGGCGTGTCGGTGTGGAACCGATCGTCGAACGAGTTCGAGTTCCGACCGGGCGCGGTGTTCGCCCACGTCGTGCTCGCCGACGAGATCAACCGCGCATCGCCGAAGACGCAGTCGGCGCTGCTCGAGGCGATGGAGGAGCACCAGGTCACCGTGGACGCGCGCACCTACGGGCTCCCGCGCCCGTTCCTCGTCATCGCGACCCAGAACCCCATCGAGCTCGAGGGGACGTACCCACTCCCCGAGGCGCAGCTCGACCGGTTCCTGATGCGCCTGCCGATGGGCTACCCGACCCGAGAGGCCGAGGTCGCGATCCTCGAGACCCATGGGGCCGGCCACGTGCGGGTCGACGCGCTCGAGCCGGTCGCGTCGGCGGCCGACGTCGCGGCGGCCGCGGAAGCGGTCACGATGGTGCACGTGGCGCCCGCCATCCAGCACTACATCGTCGACATCGCCGAGACCACCCGCGGCCATCCCGACCTCGTGCTCGGGGTGAGCCCGAGAGGTGCCCTCGCGCTCCAGCGCGCCGCTCGCGCGTTCGCCGCGGCCTCCGGGCGCGACTACGTGATCCCCGACGACGTGAAGCTCCTCGCGCCGTCGGTGCTCGAGCACCGGGTGATCGCGACCCCCGAAGCCGGGCTCCGGGGTGTCGGGGGCGTCGACGTGATCCACGCGGTCGTCGCGTCGGTCCCCGTGCCCGGCGCGACGGGCTAGCCCCGTGGCGGCTCCGGTCAGCCGCCGACCGTCCCTCACCCGCCGCGGCTGGACGCTCGCCGGCGCGTCGGCCGGGCTCTTCGTCGGCGCACGCGTCCTCGGTGCCGGTGCGCTCTCCGGGCTCGGCATCGCGGGCGGAGTGCTGCTGGTCTTCGCCGCGATCATCGTGCTGCGTGGCCGCCCGGCGTTGTCGGTCGCCCGCACCGCACGACCGGCGCGCGTCCACGTCGGCGGCTCGGGCCAGGTGATCCTCGACGGTCACACGACGGCCCGCACTCCCCTGCTCGCGCTGACCGAGCGCGTCGACGGCGGCCGCCGATCCGCGCGCTTCGTGCTCCCACCGTCGCCACCGGGCGCGCCGATCCGCGCCGCCTACCGCGTGTCGACGCTGCGCCGCGGCCACCACGAGCTCGGCCCGCTGCTCGCGGTGTTCGCGGACCCGTTCGGTCTCGTCCGGCGCGGCTGGGTCGTGACGCCACCCACCGATCTCGTGGTCCGACCTCGCGTCCACGAGCTGCTGTCGCCGCGACGGCGGACCGGCGGCGATCCCGACCCGCACGCGGAGGGACCCCGCGTCCCGACGTCGGAGACGGCCGGCGAGTTCCTGGCGCTGCGTGGCTACGAGGCCGGCGACGACCCGCGCCGGGTCAGCTGGCGGGCGAGCGCGCGCACCGGCGACCTGATCGTCCGCCTCGACGAGGCCGCCGCCCCGGGACGCGTGGTGCTCCTGCTCGACACGCGTCCCGAGGTCCACGATGTCGACTCGTTCGAGGTCGCGGTGGAGGCCATCGCCTCGCTCGCGGTGCGGTGCGGCAAGGACCAGACGCCGGTCGAGGCCCTGACGACGGCCGGCGAGATCCTGGGCCGACCCGGCCCCGGGACGCTCGAGCTCCTCCTCGACCGCCTCGCCGTCGTGGAGGTCGGTGGGCCCGACCACCTCGCGGCGCTCGGCGCGCAGCTCGCTGCGAGGCTCGGGATCGGCGCGGTCGTCGTCGCCACCGGTGCGCCAGATCGTGCGCTCGTCGACGCCGTCGCGCCGCTCATCCGCCGCTCGCTCGCCGTGATCGGGACCCGCGCGCCGAGCACCGCCCGGATCCCCGGCCACGTCGATGCGTCCACCGAACCGCTCCCGACCGCGTGGAACCGCGCGGCCGCGCACCAACGCCCACGATGGAATCCCGCGACCTCCCCGTCGTCGCTGCGCTAGTCGCGCTCAGCGCCTCTGTCGCCCTCGCCTTCCGGCAGGTGATCGACGGCAGTGAGTGGATCGCGCCCCTGCTCGTGACGGCCGCGATCCCGTCCGTCGTCGGCGCGCTCGTACGACCGCGCCGGCAAGGTCCATGGCTCGAGGTCCTCGTGTCGGCCGCGATCACCGGCATCGGGATCGTGCTGCTGACGCCGGGAGGGCCGGCCCCGGGCGCCGTCCTCGATCGCATCCGGGCGGGATGGGACGTCCTGCAGACCGCACCGGCCCCGATCCCGTACCGGCCCGGCATCGTCGTGCTCGCCGTCGTCGTCGTCTGGGCGGTCGCGGCCATCGCCGACGTCCTCACCTTCCGCCACGGCGCGTCGCTGGGCGCGATCGCGCCCGGCGTCGTGGTCGTCATCTGGTGCACCGCGCTGGGGACCGACGATGGTGCCGGGCTCACCGTCGTGCTCTTCGGCGTGGCGTCCGTCGTGTTCCTGGGGCTCCAGCATCAGCGCCTCCTCGATCGCCACCGGGCCCGGATCGGCACGGCGGGGCGCCTCGTCGACGCGCCGCGGCTCCTCGCGGCCGGCGTGATCGCAGGGATCGTGGTCGTGAGCATGAGCGTCGCCGCCGCCGTCGCGCTCCCCGGTGCCGACGATCCGCTCCTCCAGGTCGGGCCGCTCGCGGACGACTCGTTCTCCGGCTCGCGCACGTACAAGACGAACATCGATCCGGTCCTGAACGTGGGTGACCAGCTCAACCGCCCCGAGCCCGCCGACCTGTTCACCGTCGAGTCGGCCGAGCCGCAGTACTGGCGTACGACCGCGATGGACGTCTACCGGTCGGGGCAGGGCGGTCAGTGGGTCGTCAAGGCCGAGGGTGATGACGCCGTCGGCCAGGGGCTCGACGAGTCGGTTCCCCGAGACGCACTCGTGCAGCGCTATCGGATCGGTCCGCTGGGCGAGCGGTGGATGCCCGCCGCCTACCGGCCCGTCCGGGTCAACCGCGATGACGTGCTCGTCGTCCGCTCGTCGTCGAGCCTGGTGACCGGCCGGGACTCCGTCGCGGGCCTCGAGTACACCGTCAGGTCCGACGTACCGCCACGCGAGTTCGATGCGGAGGCGCGCCGCACTGCCGCGAGCCCCGTGCCCGACGACCTCCAGCAGTACCTCCAGCTCCCGAGCACGCTTCCACCCGTGATCGTCGACACGGCGCGTTCCATCGCGGGAGCCATCGCGGATCCGATCTCGCAGGCCACCGCACTGCGCGACTTCTTCCGCGACGGCTCGTTCACGTACGACACCAACCCGGATCTCGGCGACGGCGACGAGGCCGCGATCGCTCGCTTCCTCGAGGATCGCCGCGGGTTCTGCGTGCAGTTCGCGACCGCCTACGTGCTGATGGCCCGCGAGCTCGGGATCCCCGCGCGACTGGCGGTCGGGTACGCCCCGGGCGCGTTCGACGACGCGACCGGCACGTACACGGTGACGACGAACGACGCGCACGCGTGGCCCGAGCTCTACTTCGCCGGCATGGGCTGGACGAACATGTTCGATCCCACGCCGCCGAGCGACCTCCCCGGTGGCAGCGCGGTCCCGAACGAGATCCCGCCCGTGGCCGTGCCGGCGACGCAGACACCGACGTCGCCCACGACCGTGGCGGGGGCTCCACCCGCCACGGTCGCCGCACCGCCGGCGACGGTTCCCCCGAGCGGCCAGGACCCGACGGCCGGTGGCGGCGACGCCCCCCAGGGCGGTGGAGTCGAGATCTCGGCCGACGACTCGGGCGAGAAGGATGGCGGCGCCCTCGTCTGGGTCGCCGTCATCGTCGCGCTCGGCGTCGCGCTCCTCGTCGCGCCGGTGGTCGCGATCCTGCTCTGGAAACGACGGCGCCGCGCCCGTCGGCGCCGCGACGGCGATGCGCGCCATGCCATCGTCGGTGCGTGGCAGGAGGCGCTGGATGCCCTGGTCGACCATCGAGTCGCGACGTCCGACTCCGAGACGCCGCTCGAGCTCGCCGACCGCGTGCCCGACACGGCCGGGGACGCGGCCGGTCCACCGATGCAGGCGCTCGCCGAGGCCTACACCGAGGCGCGGTACGCCACTCGAGATCCGGACGAGGCGCTCGCCGATGCCGCCTGGCGCGACGTCGACGACCTCGAAGCGGCACTCGCCGAGTCCTTCGGCAGCTGGGCGCGCGTCCGGGCCCGACTGTCTCCCGGCTCGCTGGTGCAAGAGCGCGAGCACGACGAGCAGCTCGTCTGAGGACGCGCTCGACGGGCGCTCAGGAGCCGGCGGGGTGGTCGCCGCGGCGGAGGTCGTCGACGAACGTCTGGCGGTCGCGTGAGAACTGCCGTACCTCCGCTTCGACCTCGGCGGCGAGCTGGTCGACCGCGACGAAGAGGGCGAGCTGTCCGTGGCCGAGCGCATCGAGGATCTGACCGTCGTCGCGACAGGCCCACACGCGGTCGCCGTCGGTCACGAGCCGCAGCTCGGCCAGGTCCTCGCCCCCCCGGGCGAGCTCGTCGACGGCACGTCGGATCCGCGCCAGCGACAGCCCCGCGTCGAGCAGCGAGCGGACCATCCGCAGCGCGACGAGGTCGCGGAACGAGTACGGCCCGTCCTCACCCTCGCGGCCGACGACCAGGCCCGTCCGGTTCCAGCTGTCGAGCTGCGCCCGCGTGCACCCGGCGAGGCGGGCGGCCTGCGCGGAGGTGAAGGCCATCCGGGGTGATCAGGGCGTGTCGTCGTCGCGCTGCCAGCGCTCGCGCCACCGCTGACCGGCGGTGCCGAACGCACCCTTCAGCGCACCGCCCCGCATGTTGCCCGTCAGGCTCTCGAGCCCGGCACGCCCGATCTTGCGGGCGTTGCGCTCGATCACCAGCAGGCAGAGCAGCATGATGAGGAAGCCGGCCACGCCGAGCGCCAGGACGCTCGTGAACGTGAAGACCATCAGCGCGAGCCCGGCGACGAAGCCGAGCACCGCCCACTTGATCATCCGGGATGCGTGGCGGTACAGGGTGGTGTCGGAGACCTGCTGTACGAGCTTGGGGTCGGTGACCGAGAGGTTCGCCTCGATCTCCTTGAGGATCCGTTGCTCGTCCTCGGAAAGCGGCATCGCCGTCATTGTCGCGCAGGCAGACAGGCCGCTCAACGCGCCGGGGGCCGCGCCAGGGCCACCGGGACGCCGTCCTGGGTCGCCGACCGGTATGCCGCGTCCACCACCCGGTGGGCAGCCAGGGCGGTCGCCGCATCCGGGAACGGACGCTCGCCCGCCGCCAGCGCATCCAGGAAGGCCTTCGCCGGCGTGGCGTACTGCAAGAGCGGCGTGACGATCTCGGGTGCGAGCGCGATGCGCGCCGCCCATCCGGGCGGTGCAGGCGCGATCTCGAGCTCGGCGTCTGCGGTCTCGACGTGCAGCGGACCGAGGTTGTCGTCGTCTGCCCAGAGCAGCGCGTCCTCACAGAAGACCTCCAGTCGGCGTGTCGACGGGCGGCGCAGGATGCGGTGCCACACGCTGAGCAGCGTCGAGATGGCCCCGTTCGCGAAGTCGACCGTCACATCGGCGACATCGTCGATGCCCGCGTGACCGAACCGGCTCGCGACGCGTGCCGTCACCAGCACGGGGTCGCCGAGGATCCACCCGAGCACGTCGACATCGTGGATCGAGTGCTCGAGGAGCGTCCCGCCACCCGCGCGCGCGACGTCCGCGCGCCACTCCGACGCGTACTGACCCTGGATCGGGAAGTACTGGTCGTCGCGCAACAGCGCGGCGAGGGGCCTGCCGTGCTCACCCGACGCCACCGCGGCGGCCGCCGCTGCGAACACCGGCGCATGGCGGAGCACCAGGCCGACCTGGTGGGGCACGCGCTCGAGGAGCGCCGCGACCTCCTCGCACTCCGCCAGGGTCGGCGCGAGCGGCTTCTCGCACATCACCGCCCGTCCGCGCTCCACCGCCGCGCGCACCACCGGGAGGTGGTTGGACGTCCAGGTGCAGATCCAGACCACGTCCACCGCGTCGAGCAGCCCGTCGAGCTCGTCGAAGACCGTTGCGCCATGGGCCTCCGCGAGATGGGCGGCCCGCGCCCGGTCGCGGTCGTGCGTCGCGGTGACCCGCGCATCGACGAGATCGGCGTCGATCAGCATCTGGAGCGCGAGCGAGTGGATCGACGCGATGAAGCCGCACCCGGCGACGCCGACCGAGATCGTCAACCGTCGCCTCCGGGCGCGCGACGGGCATCGGAGGGAGCGAAGCGCGCGGGGACGACCGCGCCGTCGCCGTACCGGTCGCGCACCTCGTCGACCGTGCGCTCGAGCCGGCTGCGCTGATCGTGGGCGGTTGCCCCGGTCGGCGCCGTCGCGTCGAGGGGGAGCGCGGCCTGCACCGCGTCCGCCGGCTCGAGCTGCTGCGCGCTGACCCCGAGCAACCGGATCCCGGTGCCCAGATCCACGTCGTGCAGCAGCACAGTCGCGGTGCGGGCGAGCTCGAGCGCGAGGTCGGTGGGCTCGGCGAGCGTTCGCGACCGCGTGATGGTCGTGAAGTCGGAGTAGCGCAGCTTGAGCTGCACCGTGCGGGCGACGCGTGCTGCGGCGCGGAGCCGGCTCGCGACCTTGTCCGAGAGGCGGACGATCTCGTGCTCCAACGCCGCCCGCTCGTGGAGGTCGCGCGGGAACGTCTCCTCGTGACCGATGGACTTCACCTCGCGCTCGGGCTCCACATCGCGGGCGTCGCGGTTCCACGCGAGCGCGTGCAGGTGCTTGCCCTGCGCGACACCCAGCGTGGACACGACCGTCGCCTCGGGGAGCGCGGCGAGATCGCCGATCGTCACGACGCCGTAGCGCGCCAGCCGCCGCTGCGTCGCGGGCCCGACGCCCCAGAGTCGCTCGACCGGCAGTGGATGCAGGATCTCGAGCTCGCGTCCCGGTTCGACGACGACCATCCCGTCGGGCTTCGCGAGGTCACTGACGATCTTGGCGAGCATCTTCGTCGACGCGACCCCGACCGACGCGGTGAGCCCGGTCTCCGCCTTGATGCGCTCGCGCAGCTTCGCCGCGATGGTCGGGCCGTCGCCGAGGAGGCGCCGAGCGCCGCGCACGTCGAGGAACGCCTCGTCCATCGAGATCGGCTCGACCAGCGGCGTCACGGAGCGCAGGATCGCCATCACGTCCTTGCTCGCGGCCGAATAGGCATCGAAGCGCGGCAAGAGGAAGACGGCGTCGGGACAGGCGCGCCGCGCGTGCGCCATCGGCATCGCCGAGTGGATGCCGAAGCGGCGAGCCTCGTAGCTCGCGGCCGCGACCACCCCGCGCCCGCCGAGCCCACCCACGACGACGGGTCGCCCTCGAATCGACGGGTCGGCAAGCTGCTCGACGCTCGCGAAGAACGCGTCGAGGTCGACGTGCAGGATCCCCGGCGCGCTCACGGTGCCGCGCGGCGCACGTCGAGCGCGTCGCGGCTGGTGCCCCGGACGTCGAAGCGGTAGCCGCGGGGTTCGTCGGGACCCCAGCGCTCGGCGAGCCATTCGGTGAGCGGCTCGTGGACCCACGGGGCGCCCTCGGCCGTGAGCCGGAGCGTGCACTCGTCCGGCGGGAGGAACGCGGCCTCGACCACGATGCCGTCGGGGTCGTCGACCCGGAGCTCGCCTTCGTAGTCGAGGGCGCGGTGCACCTCGGCCCGCAGCGACCAGCCCAGGTCGGCGGCGACGGCGTGCACCTCGTAGATCGGGCCCTCCCACCGCGTCACGACGAGGCCGGTCTCCTCCTCCACCTCACGCGTCAGCCCGGCCAGCAGCGTCGGGTCCTCGGCGTCGATGACGCCTCCGGGGGTGCTCCAGTCGGTCCAGCCGCCGCGACGGCGATTCCGGACGAGGAGCACGCCGTCGGGCGCCTCCACCAGCGCGCCGGCAACGAGCCACTCCCGCACGCGGGCGAGGATACCGGCCCCGTGCGCCGTACGATCACGGCGTGCCCGACGACGATCTCGAGCAGGGGCGATCGCCCGAGGACGAGGCCCCCGCGGACGGCCCCCCTGGCGACGAAGGCACGATCGTCGGCGAGGTGCACGCGGTCGACCCCGGCGATGTCGCGGCGGCCGCCGCGGCCGGCGGGTCGCGTGAAGCGCCCCCGCAGATGCCCTCCCGCACGGCCTTCTTCCTCGCGTTCGGTGCCGTCGTCGCCGCCGGCCTGTTCGGCGGGATCATCGGCTACGGGCTCGCCGACGTCGGCTGCACCGGCGACTGCGAGGGATCGAAGCTCTTCGGCACGCTCATCGGCTCGACCGTCGCCGCGGGCGGCATCGGCATCGTCGCGGTGCTCGTGCTCCGAGCGATGGCGGAGTGGAAGCGCAACCCGCGCGACCCGAACGCCCCGCGCCAGCCCAAGCGCAGCTGACTCGCTTCCTGCCGTCGGAGGAATCCCCCCTCAGGATTCGGGCCCGATTCGAGGGGCGGGTTCACGTGGTCCGCCAGGGGTAGGTGTCACACCCCCTCGGCATGATGGACGCATGTTCACCGAGACCCTCGACGAGCTGCGGACCTGGCCGAACGACCGGCTGCACGCGGCGCGCGACGACGCGGTCATCGAGGAGCGCCGCTGGCGGCTCCGGCGGGTCGCGCTCGACCGCGTGCTCGACGAGCGCGGCGCGACCGGCCCCGACGCCGTCGAATGGGTCCAGGACCGCGACAAGGTCCGCGCCACGACGGCACGTGCGGAGGTGGAGGTCGCGCGCCGCCTCGACGAGCTGCCCGAGCTCGCGGCGAAGGCCGATGCGGGTGAGCTCTCCTTCGATCAGCTCGAGCACCTGGTGCACCTCGCCACGCCGGAGACCGACGCCGAGTGGGCCCAGCGGGGTCCCCAGGCCGCGCCGAGCGATCTGGCGCGGCTGGTGCAACGCCAGCGGGTGGTGTCCGCGGCGGAGGCCGACGCGCGCCACCAAGCGCGCGAGTTCCGGTGGTGGCGCAAGGG
>JBBDWT010000067.1:0-5843 GCA_040902705.1 Acidimicrobiia bacterium
CGTTCCGCGCGTTCGAGATCACGCCGGAGTACCAGGAGCGCTTCGGCTATCCCGCACTCACCGAGGAGGTGAAGCGCAAGATCCTCGGGCAGAACGCGGCGCGGCTCTACCGCGTCGACCCCGTCACGACGCGCTGCGACTTCACCCCCGCCGAGCTCGAGGAGGTCCGCACCGCACTCCCGGCACGACCGGCGTCGTACGGCCCGCGCACGTCGGCTGCGGTTGCGGCGCACCTGCGCCAGCACGGCTGGGTGGGAATGTAGGCACCCGCACGACGTCCACGGCTAGAAGGTGCCGCCGTCGACGCCGAGCCGCTGGTCGGTGAGGTAGCCGGCGGCGTCGGACACGACGAAGCGCACGACGTCGGCGACCTCCTCCGGCGTGCACACGTGCCCGAAGGGCGAGGTCGCGTCGAGGGAGCGGATCTCCTCGACGCCCATCGCGCCGTGCACGAGCCGGCGACCCATCTCGGTGTCGACCAGCCCGGGAGCCACCGTGTTGACGTGGATGCCGTGGCGGCGCTCCTCCTTCGCGAGCGTGCGCCCGAGCGCCTCGAGCGCGGCCTTCGCCATGTTGTACGGCGACGAGTTGCCCGCCATGTACATCGTGGCCGCACTCGAGATGAGGACGATGTCGCCGCGCTCGCGCTCGCGCATCTGCGGCACGAGCTGCTTGCAGAGCACGAACGCTGAGAGCGCGTGCACCCTGAAGAGGCGCTCGATCTCCGCCGGATCGGTGTCGACCACGGTCATCCCGCGGCTCGCGATGCCCGCGCTGTGGACGAGGATGTCGACGTGGCCGAAGTCGGCGAGCACCGCGTCGGCGAGCCCGGCCGCGGCGTCGACGTCGTCCACGGACACCTGGTACGCGACGGCCCGGCGCCCGAGCGCTTCGATCGCAGCCGTCGTCTCCTCGGCGCGGTCGACGTCGCGCCGGTAGCCGATCGCGACGTCGGCGCCGTCCGCCGCGAGGCCGAGCGCGATCGCCGCGCCGATCCCGCGGTTGCCGCCGGTGACGAGCGCCACGCGCCCTGCGACTCCGCTCACGTCCGCCCCTTGGCGATCGCCCGGGCCTTCGTGAGGAGCGTCGCCTGACCGAGCCGCTCGGCCCACGTCGCGAACTCGGGCGTCGGGCCCTTCCACTCCCACGCGTCGACGGTGCCCACCTCGGCGTCGGTACGCAGCGTGGCGAGGACCTTGAAGAGGTCCGCGTCGCCACGGTTCCCGGCCAGCGTCGCGGCCAACCGCTTCGCGCCGCGCACGTCGACGTCCCAGTCGAGCTCTCGGTCGGGGATCGCCTCGATCGTGCCGTACCGGGCGAGCACCGCCGCGGCCGACTTGGCACCCCAGCCCACGAGCCCCGGGAAGCCGTCGGCCGTGTCGCCGACGAGCGCGAGCCAGTCAGGGATCGACGCCGGTGGCACACCGAACTTCTCGCGCACGCCGGCCTCGTCGAAGTAGTTGCCCTTGCGGCGATCGAGCTGCACGACGCGCGGGTCCGTGACGCACTGCGCGAGGTCCTTGTCGGGAGTGCAGATGATCGCCCGGTCGACGCGCGCGTCGGCCGCGGCCACCGCTGCCCCGGCCGCGAGCGCGTCGTCGGCCTCCTGCTCGACCTCGGCCCACACCGCGAGACCGAGCGCGCGGAGCGCTTCCTCGAGGATCGGGAACTGTGCGAACAGGACCGGGTCGATGCCCTCCCCTGTCTTGTAGCCGGGCCAGAGGTCATTGCGGAACGACTCGACGACGTGGTCGGTCGCGACGCCGATGTGGGTCGCGCCCTCGCCGAGCAGGTCGAGCATCGACCGCACGACCCCGCGCACGGCGCCCACGTCGACGCCATCGGGGTCGTAGTGCTCCGGGAGCGCGTAGTAGTACCGGAACAGCTCGTACGTCCCGTCGATCAGATGCACCTGCACGGGGGTCACGGTACGAGATCGGCCACGACGGCGCGGTGGTCGCTCACCTCGGCCGCGCCGGCGATCTGGACGTCCCGCACCCGCAGCCCGTCGACGGCCACGTAGTCGAGGCGCAGCCGCGGCTCGTCGGCCGGGTACGTGGGCCCGTGCTCGGCCACGGTGAAGCCGGCGTCCTCGAGGATCGGCACCGCGGTCGGCGGCTGCAGGTTGAGGTCGCCGAGGAGGATCCGGGGTCTCGGTCGGGCCGCGAGCGCCTCGAGCACCGAGCGGAGCTGGCCGCCGGCGTCGTGCGGGAGGTGGCGCAGCCGCGCGGGTCGGTGCTGGAGATGCGTGACCGCGACCGCGAGCGTCAGGCCGTGGACGGTGACCGTCGCGACGACCGCGCTCCGCGGCTCTCGTTCGGGACCGCGCGGCAGGTCCAGCACCTCGACGTCGCGGACGCGACCGCGCACGATGAGCGAGTTCCCGTACGCGCGCCAGCGGTTCCGCTGGATCGCGGGGCCGTCGACGGAGCGCGCCCGCAGGTACGCGGCCACGAGTCGACCCTGGTCGACGTACCACGAGCGCCGACGACCTCGTTCGACCTCCTGGAGCCCCAGCAGGTCGGGATCGAGCGCGGCGCACGCTCGCAGCAACGCGACGGGACGCACGTGATCGTCGCCGGCCGCGCCGTGTCGGATGTTGAAGGTCGCGACGCGCACGACGCCGTCACGAGCCCGGCGGCGACGGTCGCTCACGGGTGGGCTCGGCCCTCGATCGCCCGTCGACGGAAGTCCGACAGCCCCACCTCGACGACGCGGTCGTGCGCCCACTGCATGGCGGGACGCGTCAGCGCCGCGAGCGGCCCCAGCACGGGATCACGCAGCTCGAGCGCCCAGACGAGCCGTGCTTCGCAGCCATCGGGGGCGTCCGCGATCTCGAGGCAGGCCGGACCGACGAGGTCTCCGTCGACCCGAGTCACGACGCGCGTGGCCGGGACGACCTCCTCGACGTGCACCGTGAACCGCAGGGAGTACGGGAGCGGGGCCCGGACGACGCAGCGCGCCGCGTCACCCACCCGCAGCCCTCCCGCTTCGAACGTCCGGAGCCACGACCACCACTCGACGTACTGGTCGGTCCGCTCGAGGATCGACCACAGCCCCGCCGGCTCGACGGTGAGCGAGAAGCGCTCGTCGTAGTGGAACGGTGACCGGCACGGTCGGATCACGTCGGCGCGAGCGCCGGTGTGCGTCCCGAGGAGTCGACCGGAGCCTCCGCGGGCGCGTCGCGTTCGACCAGGCCGAGGAGGAACCAGACGGTCGCGGCCCACACCGCCGTCGCGCCGGCGAGGTGGAAGCCGACGAGCAGCGCAGGGATCCCGGTGAGGTACTGCGTGTACCCGATCGCAGCCTGGGTGACGGTCACCACGAGCAGGACGCCGAGGCGTTGCTCGACGGCCCGTGGCGCGCGCGTCTTTCGCAGCATCCAGAAGATCACCAGGATCAGGATGACGAACGCGATGACGCTCGTCCCGTGGATCCGGGCGACCACGCGGATGTCGAAGTCGAACCGCTTGACATCCTGGTCGCCGCCGTGGGGACCGGTCGCGGTCACCACCGTCCCCGTCACCACCACGATCGTCGCCGCGAGCAGGAGGAAGCGACCGAGCGTCCGGATGACCGGCGCGGTGATCAGCTGGGCCGGCGCATCGGGGTCGCCGGCGCGCCGGTAGAGCACGAGCGCGTTGGCGAGCAGCACGAGCGAGACGAGGAAGTGCGCCATCACGAGCGGAGGCTGCAGCTCGAAGAGGACGGTGAGCCCGCCGAGGACAGCCTGGGCGAACACGCCGCCGACGAGCCCGAGCGACAGCCAGATGAGGTCTCGGCGCCGCGGGACCCGGAGGAACGAGCCGAGCACCGCGACGATGACCGTCAGCGAGACGAGCCCGGTGAAGACGCGGTTGACGAACTCGATCATCGCGTTGACGTCGCTGGCCTCGTGCGGGGTCAGCGAGCCCGCGCTGCAGTTCGGCCACTCCGGGCACCCGAGCCCCGATCCCGACAGGCGCACGGCCCCGCCCGTGACGATGATGATCGCGAGCAGCACGGTCGCGACGAGCGTGATCCGCCGGTACGCAGTGGGGCTCAGACGGGGAAGGCGCACAGGCCGGCGATGCTACGCGGCCTACCCTCGACAGCGATGGCCGACCCCCCGCCTCCGTCGGCCCGCCCGGGACGCTCGGCGCGCTCGGCTCGGCGGGCCCGGCGGCGGCGCACCTGGCGCCGCGCGCTGCTCCTGGGCGCCACGGCGCTGGCGCTCGGGATCGGCCTCGCCACCGTGTGGCTGGTGACGCGGTCGGACGACGTCGCGAAGGTCGCGACCCAGCCGGTCCGCACGACGACCACGGGCGCTCCGACGACGACCACGACCCTGCGCGACCCCGTCCGCGGCAACGGTGAAGCCGTCACGTTCGCGTTCGGTGGCGACGTCATGTTCGAGGGGGGGTTGCGCAGCAAGCTGCTCGCCGATCCGGCGACGGTGCTCGCGCCCGTCGCGCCGGTGCTGTCGGCAGCCGACGTCGCGGTCGTGAACCTCGAGACCGCGGTCACCGAGGGAGGCGTGCCTCAGGTGAAGAAGTACAACTTCCGGACGCCCGCGGCCGCGCTCGACGCGGTGCGCTCGGCCGGCATCGACGCCGTCTCGGTCGCGAACAACCACGGGCTCGACTTCGGCCTCGAGGGGCTGGCGGACACGATCGCGGCGCGCACGGAGAAGCAGTTCCCCGTGATCGGGATCGGCAACAACTTCGCCGAGGCCAACACGCCGTACCGCGCCGACGTGCGCGGCCAGCGCATCACGGTCCTCGCGGCGACCGACGTCCTCGACTCGCCGTACGAGACCACATGGGACGCGACCGACACCCAGCCCGGGCTCGCGTCGACGAAGCTCGATGGCCTCGAGCAGATGGCGGCGACCGTCGCGTCGTGGCGCGCCGAGTCCGACACGATCGTCGTCTTCCTCCACTGGGGCGTCGAACGGGAGGACTGCCCGTCGGACCGTCAGCGCGAGGTTGCCCAGGTGCTCACCGACGCGGGTGCCGACATCGTCGTCGGCGCGCATGCCCACCACCTCCAGGGCGGGGGCCGGTTCAACAACGCGTTCGTCGGCTATGGCCTGGGGAACTTCGTGTTCTACAACGAGCAGGGTGAGTACGGGCGCAGCGGCGTGCTGACCGTCACCGCGACCGGTCGCCAGATCGACTCGTACCAGTGGACTCCGGCGCGTATCCGCGGTGGTGTGGCCACGCCGTACCCCGCCGGGTCGGAGTCCGACGCGGAGCTCGCGCACTGGAACGAGCTGCGCGCGTGCACCGGGCTCGCGCCGTAGCGAGCCCGGTAGCGTCACGGCATGGCACCGGAGCTGCACTACGACGAGTTCGGCCTCTTCCACGAGAACGCCGAAGAGTTCGGCCTCGCCTACGACGGCCCACCGACGGTGCGGCGGGAGTCGGTCGTGGTCGATGACGCGGGGCGCCGCCTGAGCGCGCTCGTGTGGGGTGTCTCCGACCCGGAGATCGTGCTGCTGCACGGTGGAGCCCAGAACGCCCACACCTGGGACACCGTCGCGCTCGCGCTCGACCGCCCGCTGGTGGCCATCGATCTCCCCGGTCACGGTCACTCCGACCACAGCGCCGGCGGTCCCTTCAGCCCGCGCGACAACGCAGTCGACGTCGCGGTCGCGATCCGCGAGCTCGCGCCTGAAGCGCGCGTCGTCGTCGGCATGTCCCTCGGTGGGCTCACGGCGATCGCGCTGGCGGCGCAGTCGCCCGACCTGGTCCGTCGGCTCGTCCTCGTGGATGTCACGCCGGGCGTCGATCGCGACAAGGCTGCGCCGATCGCGCAGTTCATCGCCGGTCCCGACAGCTTCGAGAGCTTCGACGAGATCC
>JBBDWT010000068.1:0-36668 GCA_040902705.1 Acidimicrobiia bacterium
ACGAGCTCGAGGCGGCGCTGCGGATCGACGGTGTCCTCGACGAGCTGAGCGGGCTCGACGCCGTGGGGAGCCCGGTCGATCTGTCGCGCTTCTCCCGCTCGCTCACGGCGGAGCTCGACACTCGGCTCGGGCGCGTCGGCCGCTTCGGCGCCGGAGTGCTCGTCGCGCCCCTCGGTCAGGCCTACGCCGGCGACTTCGACATCGTGTACGTCCTGGGCGCGGTCGAAGGATCGCTTCCCCCGCGCGGCCGCGAAGACCCGTTGCTCCCCGACCGCGACCGGCGCGGCATCACGGCGCTGCGACCACACGCGACCCGGCGCCTCGAGGAACGGCGCGACTACCTCACCGCCCTCGCCTCGGCACCCGAGCGCGTGCTCGTGTTCCCGCGTGCCGACGGCCGCGCCCAACGTACGCGGCTCCCGGCCCAGTGGGTGCTCGAGACGGCACACGCCCTCGGCGGCACCGACCTGACCGCGGAGCGCCTGCGCGACACCACATCGGCCTCGTGGATCGACGTCGTCGACAGCTTCGAGGGGCTGGTCACGCACCGCGCGCCCGCGTCGACCACGGAGTACCGCCTGCGCGCGCTCGGCGAGTGGCGCGACGCGGGCCACGCCGTCGCCGACCACCCGCTGGCGGGCGGTGAGCTCAGCCGCGGCTTCGTCGCGGCGCACGCCCGGGCGTCGAGCGAGGCGTCGGCGTTCGAGGGGTTCCTCGGCGCGAGCCCGTCACTCGCGCCGGGCGTCGCGCGTCCGACGTCACCCACCGCGCTCCAGGACTGGGCATCGTGCCCGTTCCGCTACTTCCTCGCTCGCGTCCTGCGGCTCCGCGACGTGCCGCGCCCGGAGGAGACGCAGACGATCAGCGCGCTCGACGAGGGCACCCTCATCCACGACGTGCTCGAGGAGTTCCTGCGCGACTCCCCCGCCCTGACCGACCCCGAGACACGATGGACCTCGGCCGATCGGGCGCGCCTCACGACCCTCGTCGACGCCAAGTGCGACGAGGCCGAGGCGCGCGGGATCACCGGCCGCCGAGTGCCGTGGATCCTGGCTCGCCGGCGGATCGTGCGGACGGCGGCGCGCTTCCTGGCCACCGACGAGTACGTGCGTCACCGGTACGGCGTCGTGCCCGCGCCCGACGGGCTCGAGCGCGCCTTCGGCGACGACGGCGAGCCGCCCGTCGAGGTCGATCTCGGTGACGGCCGCTCGGTGAGGTTCCGGGGCCGCATCGACCGCGTCGACCGCGCGCCCGGCGGCAAGCTCGCCGTCGTCTACGACTACAAGACCGGTGGCTCCCGTCGGTACGAGGGGAGCGCCGACGACCCGGTCGACGCCGGCAAGGCCCTCCAGCTCCCCGTCTACGCGCTGGCGGCACGCGCCCGGGAGGGCACCGACGACGCGATCGCCGCGTACTGGTTCACCCGCTTCGACCTCGACGACGCGCTGCTCGAGGTGTCGCTGGTCGAGGCCGAGGAGCGCTTCGTCGACGTCGTCGGCACCATCGTCGACGGTGCCGGACGCGGCTGCTTCCCCGCCGTCCCCGGCGACCGTGCGTGGAACCACATCGTCCAGCGGGAGGTGTGGGAGACGTGCCGATTCTGCGACTTCGACCGCCTCTGCCCCGTCGACCGCGGGACCGCGTGGGGCCGGATCCGGGACGACGAGGCGGCGGCGCCGTTCCGCGCGCTGGAGCTCCCCGACGAGGTGCCCGAGCTCGACCTCCACGCCGAGGCCGGCGATCCCGCGTGAGCGCGCCCGACCCGACCCTGTTCGATCCGCCGGTCGACGACCCGGTCGACGACCCGATCGACACGACGGTGACCGAGAACGTCGCGGCGCCGGCCGAGCCCGAGGGGCCGGCGCCCATCGATGCCGGGGCGCGAGCGCGCGTGCGCGACGACCACGCGGCGAGCCTGTTCATCGAGGCCGGTGCCGGCACCGGCAAGACCACCGCGCTCGTCGACCGCGTCGTCGCGCTCGTCGCGTCCGGTGCGGTCGAGCTCCGCGAGGTCGCGGCGATCACGTTCACCGAAGCCGCCGCCTCGGAGCTGCGCGATCGCATCCGCGCGCGGCTCGAGGCCGCAGCCGCGGGGGGCGTCGACTGGGTCGAGAGCGAGCCCGGGCGCGCGCGCTGTCGCGCGGCGCTCGGCGAGATCGACGACGCGGCGCTCACCACGCTGCACGGGTTCGCGCAGCGGCTCCTCAGCGAGTACCCGCTCGAAGCGGGGTTGCCGCCGGCGTTCGAGGTGCTCGACGACATCCGCGCGCGCGTTCGCTTCGAGCAGAAGTGGAGCGAGCTCGTCGAGCGGCTCTTCGCCGACCCCGGCCTGGAGGCCGTGCTCCTCACCGGCCTGGTCCTCGGGCTGCGCTTCGACCACCTCCGCGCGGCAGCCCGGCTCCTCCACGACAACCACGACCGGGTGGAGCCGCCCGAGCCCGTCCCGCCGATCCCCCCGCTCGACATCGATCCGCTCCTCGCCGCGCTCGACGACGTCGTCGTGCAGCGCGCCGGCGGGTGCCGCTTCAACGAGGACAACCTCGCGATCCACATCGACAAGGTCGTCGTGCCCTACCGGCAGCTGCTCCGCGACGTCGACGACCGCCTCGACCTGCTCGAGTGCGTCGCCGACGCGCCGAAGCTGACCTGCTCGACCGGGAAGAAGGACAACTGGTCGACCGACATCACCCGTACCCGCGACGCGTGCAAGGTCGCGCAGGAGCGCCTCGCCGCTATCCTCGACGGCCAGCGGCGGGCGGTACTCGGTGCGCTGATGCACCACGTCGTCGAGTTCGTGCGCACCGACGCGCAGAACCGGCGCCGCGAGGGCACGCTCGAGTTCCACGACCTGCTCGTCGGCGCGCGCGACCTCCTCCGCGGTGATCGTGGGGTGCGCGACGCGGCCGCGCAGCGCTGGCGGCGCATCCTGCTCGACGAGTTCCAGGACACCGATCCGCTCCAGATCCAGCTCGCGGTGCTGCTCGCGACCACCGACACCGAGGCCGGCACGCTCGACTGGCGGGAGGTGACGATCGAGGCGGGTGCGCTCGCCGTCGTCGGCGACCCCAAGCAGTCCATCTACCGGTTCCGGCGGGCCGACCTGCGCGTGTACGACGACGCACGGACCCGCCTCGCGCTCGACGAGGCGACGCTCGTCGAGAACTTCCGGTCCGTTCCCCAGATCATCGAGTGCGTGAACGCCGTGTTCTCGGGGTTGCTCGGTGACGGCGATGCGGGGATCCAGGCATCGCACGTCGATCTGCACGCCCATCGGGCGAGCCTTCCGGGTCGCAGCGCGGTGTCGACCTTCGGCGACGCGTCGGAGGACAAGGTCGCGGAGATCCGGGCGCGCGAGGCCGAGGACGTCGCCGCGATCGTGCAGCAGATCAAGCGCGACGAGTGGAAGGTCGGTCGACACGACGGCACGGGCGCCCTCGGCATCGGCATCGGGTCGGCGGAGTACGCGGACATCGCGATCCTCATCCCGTCGCGCACGGTGCTCCCGGGCATCGAGGACGCGCTCGAGCGCGCCGGGATCCCGGCGCGCGTCGAGAGCCAGTCGTTGCTCTTCGCGACGGCGGAGATCCGCGACCTCCTGTCGATCCTGACCGCGATCGACGATCCGAGCGACGACATCGCGATCGTCGCCGCGCTGCGCGCCACGGCGTTCGGCTGCAGCGATGGCGAGCTGGCCGAGTACGCGATGGCCGGTGGACGGTGGGACTACCGCGTCGCCGCCGGCACACCACCCGCGGGCATCGACGACGGCCATCCCGTCGTCGCCGGGCTCCGTTCGCTGCGCGACCTCTGGGACCAGCGGTGGTGGCGCACCGTGAGCCAGACGGTCGAGGCAGTCGTGCGGGAGCGGCGGCTGCTGGAGCTCGCGGTCGCCCGCCGTCGGCCGCGCGACCACTGGCGCCGCATCCGCTACATCCTCGACCAGGCGCGCGCGTGGGACGACGCCGGGCGGGGAACGCTGCGCTCGTTCATCGAGTGGGCGCACGAGCAGGCCGAGGAGCGGGCGCGCGTGAGCGAGTCGGTCGCGCCCGAGCCCGACGACGACGCGGTGCGCATCCTCACCGTCCACGGGGCGAAGGGTCTCGAGTTCCCGGTGGTGCTGCTCGCCGGGCTGAGCACGCAGCCGCCCAACTTCCAGCCCGCGGTCGTGTGGGACGCCGAGGGGCGGGCCGAGTACCGCGTCGGCACGAGGTCCACGCGCACCGAGACGCTCGGCTACGACGCGGCGCTGAAGGACGAGGGCAGGCACGAGCAGGCCGAGCGGATCCGGCTGCTGTACGTCGCGATGACCCGCGCCCGCGATCACCTCGTGGTCAGCCTCCACCGCAAGGAAGGCGCGAAGAGCCACGCCACCTCGGTCGCCGAGCACCTCACGAGCACGGACGCCGTCGTGATCGAGCCCGGCACACCCGTGCCGGCCGAGGCACGACCGGCGAGCGGCGCGCCGGCGGCCGAGCCCGCGGCGTTCGCCGCGTGGACCGCCGAGCGGACCGCCGCGCTCGCCCGGGCGACGGTTCCCTCGAGCATCGCCGCGACGACGATCGCCAAGGGCGACGACCGTGCCGGAGCCGCCGATCCCGGCTTGGAGAAGGAGCCGCCCCCCGAGCAGGCCCCGCCGTGGCGACGGGGCCGCGCCGGGACCGCGATCGGGCGCGCGGTGCACGCCGTCCTGCAGACGATCGACCTCGCGACCGGCGCCGATCTCGACGAGACCGCACGCGCGCAGGCGAACGCGGAGGGGGTCGCCGACCGGGCCGACGAGGTCCGGGCCCTCGCCGAGTCCGCACGGGTGGCGCCCGTCGTACGCGCCGCGGTCGACGGTGGGCACCGCTGGTGGCGTGAGGTGCCGGTCGCAGCGGAGGTCGGCGGGCTCGTGCTCGAGGGCTTCATCGACCTCCTCGTCGAGACCGACGACGGTCTGGTGGTCGTCGACTACAAGACCGACCATCTGTCCGACGACGACATCGAGGTCGCCCTCGCCCGCTACTCGATCCAGGGCGCGGCCTATGCCGTCGCGCTGGAAGCCGCACTCGATCGTCCCGTCACGCGGTGCGTGTTCGTCTTCGCCGGCGCGCCCGCGGCCCGCGAGCGCGACGTCACCGATCTCGACGCCGCCAAGTCCGAGGTCCGCTCCCGAATCCGTTCGCTCACCACCTGATCCCGGCTACTCGGCGAACCGGATGGGGCTGAACGGGGCGAGCTCGGGAACCGGGTCGCCGAGGATCGCCCGGGCGACGAGGCGCGCGCTGTAAGGGCCGAGGAGGAGGCCGTTCGCCCCGTGGCCGGTCGCGACGAACGCGTTCGCCAGGCCGGGCAGCGCACCGAGGATCGGCGAATCGTCCACGGAGACGGGGCGCAGCCCGACGCGCACCTCGGCGAGCGTCGCGTCGCCGAGGCCGGGCGCGAGCTGCGTGATCTCCGAGAGCAGCCCGTGGACGCCGGCCGCGGTCACCCGCACGTCGAACCCGGCGTCGGGCTCCATCGTCCCGCCGACGGCGACGCGGCCGTCGGGCCACGGCACTGCGTAGTAGCTGAGGACCGGCTGCAGGATCGGCCAGCTCGCAGTGCTCCCCACGTCCATCCGGAGGTGCACGATCTGGCCGCGCATCGGTGCGACGGGGAGCTCGACACCGAGCTGCGCGCCCAGCTCGGGAGTCCACGCGCCCCCGGCGACGACCACCGCTCCGCACGGGACTCGCGCGCGATCGGTCTCGACCGCGACCACACGATCGCCGTCGCACACGACGCCCGTCACCGATCCGGTACGCCGGAACACGCCTCGTGCACGGGCACCGTGGAGCACCGCCCGCGTCATCATGCGGCCGTCGACGCGTGCCGCGCGGGGGTTGTGCAGCGCGGCGCGCACCGGCCCGAGCGGAGGGAACATCGCGCGGGCCTCGTCGTCGCTGACCGGTTGCACGACGCCACCCGCCCGCGCCGCGATCACCGCGGCCGTCGACGCGAAGAGGTCGTCGTCCCACTCACGGAACGCGACCCGCAACGAGCCGCACTCCTCGTAGCCCACGTCGTCGGCGCCGGTCGCGACGAGAGCAGGGACCAGCGCGCGGTAGTGCTCACCCGCCGCGACGGCGAGCGCGTACCAGGCGTCGTCGTCGACGGCGATCGTCTCGGGCGACAGGATCCCCGCGCCGGCGTCGGTGGCGCGTCCGACGTCGTGCCGGTCGACGAGCAGCGTCCGCGCCCCCGCCGTCGCGAGCTCGTAGCCGAGCGATGCCCCGACGAGACCGCCGCCGACCACGACGACGTCGTACCCGTCAGCCACGCGTCACCACTCCCGGCAATCTAGGGTGCCGCCACCGCACGGGGTGCCGAGCGGATCGCCAGGGAGCCGCAGATGATCCTCGACGCGTTGGGCAGCGTCCTCGCCGAAGCCGTCGGCATCCTCATGAGTCCGTTGCCCATCGTCGCGGTCATCCTCATGCTGTTCACGGCGCGCGCGAAGACGAACAGCTTCCTGTTCCTCCTCGGGTGGATCGTCGGTCTCTCCGTGGTCGGCGCGATCGTGCTCATCGTCGCCGACGGCGCCGATGTGAGCACGGACGCGTCCGCGTCGGACGGCTCCGGCGGTGTGCTCGTCGCCATCGGCGCGCTGCTGATCTTCCTCTCGCTCCGGCGGTGGCGGAGCCGCCCCCGGCACGGCGAGGCGCCCACACCACCGAAGTGGATGGCGAAGATCGACGGCCTCGGCCCGATCGGCGCGCTCGGCCTCGGCATCGTGCTGTCGGCCGTGAACCCCAAGAACCTCCTCCTCGCCGTCGGCGCCGCGACCTCGGTCGGGCAGGCCGGGCTCAGCACCGGCGACACGGTGATCACCTGGACGATCTTCGTCGTGATCGCGAGCCTGAGCATCATGCTCCCGGTCGCGTACCGCCTGGTCCGCGGCGAGCACGCGCAGGCGACGCTCGACGAGGCCAAGTCGTGGCTCCAGGCGAACAACGCGGTGGTGATGGCGGTGCTGTTCCTCGCGATCGGCGCCAAGATCCTCGGGAACGGCCTGAGCACCCTGTCGTAGCGTCGTCGCTCGCGGCGCGTCAGCCCTCGGCGGCGACGCGAAAGCCAACGTTCCCCGTCGAGCTGTCGGGCTCGCTCGCAAAGCGCGCCGACACCCGGTAGCGGCGACAGTACGACATGTGACAGAGGTACGACCCGCCGCGCTGCACCCGGCGATCGCCGCGCTGGGGGCCATCGGGGTTCACCCGAGGGCTCGCGCGGTAGTAGCCGGCGTCGAACCAGTCGGCACACCACTCCCACACGTTGCCGGTGACGTTGTGCAGCCCGTAGCCGTTCGCGTCGAATGCGTCGACGGGTGCCGTGCCGAGGTAGCCGTCGGCCGCGGTGTTCTCGCCGGGGAACGTCCCCTGGAAGACGTTCATACGGTGCTCGCCGTCGGGCTCGAGATCGTCGCCCCACGGGAACGCAGCACCCGCGGTGCCACCCCGCGCCGCGAGCTCCCACTCCGCCTCCGTGGGAAGTCGCGTGCCGGACCACGCGCAGTACGCGACGGCGTCGTTCCACGACACGTGCACAACTGGATGGTCCGCGCGGTCGTCCACGACCGACGGTGGGCCCTCGGGGTGACGCCAGCTCGCCCCTTCGACCTGACGCCACCACGGCGCGTCGACCACGCCGCGCGTCTCGGGGAAGTCGTCGGGGAGGAGCCCGCCGAACACGAACGACCACCCGTATCGCTCGGCGTCGGTCTCGAAGCCGGTTGCGTCGACGAACGCGGCGAACCGCTCGTTGGACACCGCGTACGCGTCGATCGCGAACGCGTCGATCGCGACGTCGTGGACCGGGCTCTCGCCGTCACCGGGGTACGCCCAGACCGACTCGTCACCCATCGCGAAGGTCGTGGCCGCGAGGTCGACGAGCGAGGTCGGCCGTGCGCCGGCACCCCCGATGCCCTCGACACCCCCGATACCCCCGATACCCCCGTCGGTCGACGACGCCGGCGCACGGCCCCGCTCCTCGCCCCCGGCCGCGGGTGCACAGCATGCGCCGGACATCGCCCGCAGCGTAGCGACGCGACGTGACACACTCCGCGACCGTGCCGACGCTGCTCATCGTCCACCACACGACGTCGCCGTCGCTCCAGCGGCTCTTCGACGCCGCGCACGCGGGAGCGACGGACGATCAGATCGACGGCGTCGAGGTGGTGACGCGCGCTGCCCTCAACGCGAGCGCCGCCGACGTGCTCGCGGCCGACGGGTACCTGCTGGGCACCCCGGCCAACCTGGGGTACATGTCGGGAGCGCTCAAGCACTTCTTCGACACCATCTACTACCCGTGCCTCGCGGAGACCGTGCGGCGGCCCTACGGCCTGTACGTGCACGGCAACAACGACACGACGGGGGCGATCCGCTCGGTCGAGACGGTCGTCACCGGGCTCGAGTGGCGCCGCGCCCACGAGCCCGTGAGCGTCGTGGGCGAGCCGTCGACCGCCGACACCGACGCCTGCTGGGAGCTCGGCGCCGCCCTCGCCGCCGGCCTCACCCTCCCCTGACCCAACCCCTTGATGCGTCCCTCACCGTCGTGGGGCGGGTTCAGAGACGCAGGCAGATCTGCGGGGGTGGGTGTCACAGGCGGGTGCGACAATGCGAGGAGTGACCACCCTCCTTCCCCCTGCCGCTCCCGGCACCCGAGCCCCCCAGCTCCCGCTCGGGGCGCCCGGCACGCTCGAGGGGTTCCACCCTGCCGTGGCCGAGTGGTTCCGCCGGCGGTTCCCCGACGGGCCCACCGGGCCCCAAGAAGAGGGGTGGCCCCACATCGCTGCGGGCTCCGACACGCTGATCGCCGCCCCCACCGGATCGGGCAAGACGCTCGCCGGGTTCCTCGTCTGCATCGACCGTCTCTACCGCGAGCACGAAGCCGGACGGAGCCCCGAGCGCGCGACGCGCGTCGTCTACGTCTCACCGCTCAAGGCGCTCGCGGTCGACATCGCCGAGAACCTCGAGCGGCCGCTGCGCGAGATCAAGGCGATCGCCGACGGGCTCTCGCTCGAGGCGCCCGACATCACGGTCGCGGTGCGCACCGGCGACACCCCGTCCTCGGAGCGCGCGGCGATGCTGCGACGCCCGCCGACGTTCGTGGTCACGACGCCCGAGTCGCTGTACCTGCTCGTGACGGCCGAGAAGGGCCGCGAGATGCTCCGCACGACGGAGACGGTGATCGTCGACGAGATCCACGCCGTCGCGCGCGACAAGCGCGGGTCGCACCTCGCGCTCACCCTGGAGCGGTTCGAGGCGCTCTGCGAGCAGCGACCCGCGCGGATCGGGCTGTCAGCGACCCAACGGCCGATCGAGACCGTCGCCCGCCTCCTGGTCGGTGACCGCCCGCTGCCGGCCATCGTGGACCGCGGCCACGCCCGCGCGCTCGACGTCGCGCTCGAGCTGCCCGACGGCGAGCTCGAGGCGGTCACCCCCGCCGAGCAGATGGCCGACGTGCTCGACCGCATCGCCGAGCTCGTCACCCAGCATCGAACGACGCTCGTCTTCGTCAACACCCGTCGTCTCGCCGAGCGGCTCGCGCACCAGCTCGGAGAGCGACTCGGCGACGATGTCGTCGCCGCGCACCATGGCAGCCTCTCGAAGGACCGCCGGTACCGCATCGAGTCGCGGCTGCGCGCGGGCGACCTGCGCGCGCTCGTGGCCACGGCATCGCTCGAGCTCGGCATCGATATCGGACCGGTCGAGCTCGTCTGTCAGATCGGCTCGCCGCGCAGCATCGCGACGTTCCTCCAGCGCGTCGGGCGGTCGAACCACTCCCGCGGCGGCACGCCGAAGGGCCGCATCTACCCGCTGACCCGCGACCAGCTCGTCGAGTGCACGGCACTGCTCGCGGCGGTGCGCGCCGGGAACCTCGACGCGATCACGGTTCCCCGCGCCCCGCTCGACATCGCCGCGCAGCAGCTCGTCGCCGAGCTCGGTGCGCGCGAGTGGCGCACCGACGAGCTCTTCGACCTGTTCCGGCGCGCCGAGCCGTACCGCGAGCTGAGCCGCGACGACTTCGACGAGGTGCTCGATCTCGTCGCCGACGGCATCACGACCGGTCGCGGCCGTCGCGGCGCGTACGTCCACCTCGACCGGGTCAACGGTGAGGTCCGGGGGCGCAAGGGCGCGCGCCTCGCCGCGATCACCTCGGGCGGGGCCATCCCCGAGAACGGCGACTACCGGGTGGTCGCGGAGCCCGACGACCTGTTCGTCGGGACCGTCAACGAGGACTGGGCCATCGAGTCGATGGTCGGCGACATCTTCCTCCTCGGCACCCACTCGTGGCAGGTCCGCCGCATCGAGCCCGGCGTGGTGCGCGTCCGCGATGCCGGCGACGCGCCACCGACGATCCCCTTCTGGCTCGGTGAGGCGCCGGCACGTACCGCGGAGCTGTCCGAGCACGTGTCCGAGCTGCGGCGACAGATCGACGTGTTCCTCGCCGCGGGCGACGCCGACGGCGCGCGCGCCTGGCTCGCGGAGTGGGCCGGCATCGACGCGCAGACCGCGGTGATGATCGTCGACTACCTCGCTGTCGGACGCGCCGCGCTCGGTGCGACACCGACCCGCGAGCACCTCGTCATCGAGCGCTTCTTCGACGAGACGGGTGGGATGCAGCTGGTGCTGCACTCACCCCACGGTGGGCGCATCAATCGCGCCCTCGGCCTCGCGCTGCGCAAGAAGTTCTGCCGTACGTTCAACTTCGAGCTCCAGGCGGCGGCCAACGACGACGCGGTGGTCCTGTCGCTCGGCCCCCATCACAGCTTCCCGCTGGCCGACGTGCCCTCGTACCTCTCGAGCGGCAGCATCGAGGACACGCTGGAGCACGCGATCCTCGACGCGCCGATGTTCCTGTCGCGCTGGCGTTGGAACCTGAACCGGTCGCTGATGGTCCTGCGCTTCCGGAACGGCCGCAAGAACCCGGCGCCGATCCAGCGGATGGAGGCCGACGACATGATGGCCGCGGTGTTCCCGCAGGCGGCGGCCTGCCAGGAGAACATCACCGGTCCGATCGAGATCCCCGACCACGTGCTCGTCCGCCAGACGGTCGACGACACGCTCCACGAAGCGCTCGACGTCGACGGGGTGCGCGAGCTCCTCGAACGGATCGAGACCGGCGCGGTGACCGTGCACTGCGTCGACACCACCGAGCCATCGGTGCTCGCGCACGAGATCATCACCGCGCAGCCGTACGCGTTCCTCGACGACGAGGGCGAGATCCAGAACCGCCGCACCCAGGCGGTCGTGCTCCCACGCGGCCTGTCCGTGGACCTCACCTCGATCGGCGCACTCGACCCCAGCGCGATCGAGCAGGTCACCGGCGAGGTCACACCCGAGCCCTCGACGGCCGACGAGCTGCACGACCTGATCGCATCCCTCGTGCTGACCCCCGCGCGTGACGACTGGCGTCCGCTATGGGACGAGCTTCGGGAGCGTGGCCGCGGCCAGGCGCTGACGCACGCTGACGCCGAGTGGTGGGCGACGACCGAAGGACGCGCGGACGCCGAGCGGGCGATCGACGGTGACGACGATGCCGTCGTCGCGGTGCTGCGAGGCCACCTCGAGATCAACGGCATCGTCACGCTCGACGCGCTCGCGGCGAAGGCGGGGCTCCCCGTGCTGCGCGTCGCGTCGGGCCTCGCGGTGCTGGAGCAGGAGGGCTTCGCGCTCCAGGGCCAATACCGGACCGGCGCGGTGACGACCGAGTGGGTCGCGCGCCGTCTGCTGGCGCGCATGCACGCGTCATCACGGCGCCGGCGGCGCGACCGCGTCCAGACGGCGACCGCGCAAGACTTCATGCGCTTCCTGCTGCGCTGGCAGCACGTCGCGCCCGACACTCAGCTCGCGGGTGACCGCGGGCTCGCCGCCGTGATCGAGCAGCTCGAGGGGCATGAGGCCGCGGCCGTCGCGTGGGAGCCCGAGCTGCTCACGCGCCGACTCCGCGACTACCGGGCGGGGTGGCTCGACCGCCTGTGCCACGACGGCGAGGTCTCCTGGCTGCGGCTCACCCCACGTGCCCACCGCCCAGGAACGGACGATGCCGACGCACCGGCGGGATCGCCCTCGAAGGCGACACCCATCTCGGTCGTGCTGCGCGGCGACCTCGGCTGGCTGCTCGAGGCCGCGCGCGACGGGAGCGATCCCGCCGAGCCGACCGTGGGCGGCACCGCCGAGATCATCGAGGTGCTCCGCGCCCGCGGCGCATGCTTCGCCGGCGAGCTCACCGCCGCGACCCACCGCCTCCCCGACGACATCGAACGCTCGCTGTGGGACGGCGTCGCGCGCGGGCTCTTCACGTCCGACGGCTTCGCCGCGATCCGGTCCCGCGTCAGCGCCGGCACGCGCCACGAGAGCCTCCCGCCGCGCCGGGCGCGCCTGCGACGCACGGCGGCGGTCGCGGCCTCGGGTGCCGGGCGATGGTCACTCGTCCCGCCGAGTGACACCGACCTCGACCGCGAGGAGCTCGCGGAGGCGGTGGCCGAGCTGCTGCTCGCACGGTGGGGCATCGTGTTCCGCGACCTCGCGGTGCACGACTCGCTGCGGTTTCCCTGGCGCGACGTGCAGCGGGCGCTGCGTCGGCTCGAGGACCGTGGCCTCGTGCGCGGCGGCCGCTTCATCACGGGCTTCAGCGGCGAGCAGTACGCGCTGCCCGCCGCCGTCGATCAGCTCGACCGCGTGCGCAAGCTCCCCCACGACAACGAGCGCGTCGTCGTGAACGCGACCGACCCGCTCAACCTCGTCGGTGTGCTGCTCCCCGGCTCGCGCGTCCCTGCGGTGCGCACCAACCACGTCACCTACGTCGACGGCGTCCCGGAGGTGCTCGCAAAGCCCTGATTGGATGCGCCCCCGCGCGTCCGGTTGCTCGGCGAGCTACGCGTTCGCCTTGGCGGCGGCACCGGTCATGCGCTTCCACGCGGCGACATCGGTCTCGTCGGCACGCCGTCCGACGTGCGTGACCGTGTCGACGTCACCCACCTCGGCGCGCAGCGCGCCAACGGTGCACTGCTCGCGCGATCGGATCGAGAACGGGTCGAACTTGTAGAGCCGCATCGCGTTCTCGTGCGTGAGCTTGTTCACGACGGTGTCGTCGAGCTCGGCCATGAGCTCTTCGATGCGCTCCGGCGCGTTCGGCCACGAGCTGTCGGAGTGCGGGTAGTCGGACTCCCAGCACACGTTGTCGACGTTGAACTCGTCGAGCAGCTTGATCCCGATCCGGTCATTGATGAAGCAGCACAGGATCCGCTCGCGGAACAGCTCGCGCGGACCGATTCCCTGCGGGAGCTCGTGGCCCATCCACGCGTTGTGCCGATCGAGCGTGTGCTCGGCGCGCTGGAGAAAGTAGGGGATCCACCCGATGTCGCCCTCGGTCAGCGCGAACCGCAGCGCCGGGAAGCGCTTCCAGAAGTCGGCCCAGAGGAGGTCGCCGAGCGTGTAGATCGCCATCGCCGACGACAGGCTCATCGGGACGGGCGGCGGCGCGTCGGGCGTCGTCGATGCGCTCTTCGACGACGAGCCGATGTGACAGCACAGCACCGTGCCGGCGTCGCACGCCGCCGCGAACAGCGGGTCCCACGCGTCGGTGTGGATGCTCGGCATCCCGAGGCCGACCGGGTTCTCCGAGAACGTCACCGCGTGGCAGCCCTTGTCGGCGAGGCGCTGGATCTCGGTCGCGGACTCGTGGACGTCGAACAGCGGGAGGATGCCGCACGGGATGAAGCGCTCCGGATGCGCGCCGCACCACTCGTCGACGTGCCAGTCGTTGTACGCGCGGATCATCGCGAGGTTCACCTCGCGGTCGGGACCGAGCTGGAGCACCTGGCCCGCGAAGCCGGTCCAGTTCGGGAAGTTCAGCCCGGCCAGCTGACCCCCCGCCGACATGTCTCGCACCCGCTCGTCGACGTCGTAGCACCCGGGCCGCATGTCCTCGTAGCGCGTCGGGTTGACGTTGAACATCTCCGGCGGCTTGCCCGCGACCGCGTTGAGCCCGAGGTTCCGGCCCGGGATGTCGCCGTAGTACCACTGCTGCGAACCGTCGGGAAGGTCGACGACGCGAGGCGCCCGATCCCGGTAGCGGTCCGGCACGTGCGCGTCGAACATGTCGGCCGGCTCACAGATGTGGTCGTCGACCGAGATCAGGATCAGGTCGTCGCGGAGCATGCCGACGAGGGTACCGCTCCTCGCCGCGGCAGCTCCCGAAGCTCCCGAGGTTGCCCTCGCCCCCGCCGCGGGAGGATACGCGAGCATGTCGGCGTGAAGGACCGGACGCTCGAGGCGCGGGTGCAGCTCGTCGACGTCGGTCACCTGTTCCGCGCCAGCGACGATCCGTTCCATCCCGACTACGACGCGAGCGGCACCCTGGAGCAGCTCGCGTACGACCTCTACACGCGCACGTCGTACCGGGCCGTCAGGCTCACCCTCGAGGTCCCGGCCGCGGCCGCCACCCCCGACGCAGCGGCTCGCCTGCGCGAGGGGATCGGGCGCTACTGCGAGCGTCAGATCCGCGAGTACGACCGCACCCGGGTCGGCGAGCGCTCGCGTGCGTTCCTCGCGCTCGGCGCCGCGCTCGTGGCGCTCGCGATCTTCGTGGGCATCAACCGTGCTGTGCGCGACGACGGTTCGTTCTGGACCGAGCTCTTCACCGAGGGGATCACCGTCGCGTTCTGGGTCGCGGTGTGGTTCCCGCTCGACTCACTGGTGTTCGGTCAGTGGCAGCACCGGCTCGACACGCGGATCTACGACGCACTGCGCGACATGGAGCTCACCGTGGTGGCGCACCCAGAGTGATGTCGGCGGTCACCTCGCCCGCGATCTCGTCCGCGAGGCGCAGGTGCTCGACCGGGCGGTTGTCGTCGTCGACGACGAGCACGGTCGGTTCGTGCGAGGCGAGCTCGTCGGCCTCGAGGTCGACGAAGGTGACGACGATGACCCGATCGCCGACGTGGGCGAGGCGAGCCGCCGCGCCATTGAGACAGATCTGGCCCGGCGTCCCCTCGATCGCGTACGTCTCGAAGCGCGCGCCGTTGCTCAGGTTGTAGACCGCGACCTGCTCGTGCGCGTGGATCCCGGCACGCTGCATCAGCGCGGAGTCGATCGAGATCGAGCCGACGTAGTCGAGGTCGGCCCCGGTGACGCAGGCGCGGTGGATCTTGGCGTTGAGCATCCGGTGGCGCATCGCTCCCCTTCCTGGTCACGTCCTGACCGCAGGTACGTGCCTCATGGGTGAGCCACCAGTGTCGCGCGCGGCGCACCCGCACCGTTGCCGCGCGGCATGCTCTCCTCGTGAGCACGACCGACCTCCGAGCGGGCGCGGTCGCGGTCCTCGAGGAGAACCACCGCGACGGGTACACCGTGCCGGCCGTGGGCCTGTACCCCTACCAGTGGTGCTGGGACAGCGGACCGATCGCGCTCGGGTGGGCGGCGGTCGGTCGATGGACCGACGCGTGGAGCGAGCTCGACCGGCTCATGGCGGCCCAGTGGCCGTCGGGCATGGTCCCGCACATCGTGTTCTGGGAGGAGTCGACGGACTACTTCCCCGGCCCCGCAGTCTGGGCCACCCATCACGATCCCCCCACCACCGGGATCACGCAACCGCCACTCCCAATCAGCGCGGCGGCGCGCCTCGCGCTCGAAGATCCCGACCGCACCCGCGCGCGCCGCCACTTCGACGCGTTGTGGCCGCGCTTGGTCGCGTGGCTCGAGTGGATCGCGCGTGCCCGGACCGGCCCCCACGGTGCCGCGGTCGTGGTGCACCCGTGGGAGTCGGGGATGGACAACTCCCCCCGGTGGGACGGTCCGCTGGGTGACGTCCCCGAGAGCTCGGACCTCCAGCTCGCGCGCCGTGACGTGAAGACCGTCGCGGCGAAGCAACGGCCGACCGACGCCGAGTATCGCCGGTACCTCGGCATCGTCGAGCGCTTGCGCGACGCGGGCTGGGACACGGAGCGCCAGGTCGACGACAGCCCGTTCGCCGTCGAGGATGTCGCGTTCACCGCGATCACGGCGCGCGCCGCGTCGGACCTCGGCGATGCCGGGCGTCAGCTCGGCTTCGACACCGCGACCGTCGACCGCATCGCGGCTGCGTGTCGCGCGGGCCTGGCGGCGCTGTGGGACGCGGACATGCGGTGGTTCCTCCCGTTCGACGTGCGCTCCGGCACGCGCATCTCGTCGGTCACGGCCGGGGCGCTGCTCACGCTGTGGGCGCGCGCCGCGACCGACGAGCAGGTCGAGCACCTCGTCTCCCGACTCGACTCGTGGGCGACCGTGCTCCCCGTTGCGGTGCCGTCGTCAGACCCGGCCGGATCGACGTTCGACCCCGAGCGCTACTGGCGCGGGCCCGTCTGGGTGCTGCTGAACTGGATGATCGCCGACGGTCTGGCGTCGACAGGCAGAACCGCCCGAGCCGAGAAGCTGCGCGCGAGCACACGCGCGCTCGTCGAGCGCTCCGGGTTCTGCGAGTACTTCGATCCGCGCACCGGCACCGGCATCGGTGGCCAGGGCTTCTCCTGGACAGCCGCCCTCACCCTCGCGTGGCTTATTGTCTGACGCTCCGTCAGATCGCCGCCAGGAGGGCACCGTGGACTTCGACTTCTCGCCCGAGCAGCAGGCGTTCGCCGACGAGGTCGAGGCGTTCCTCGACGAGAACGACGACCCCGACGTCTTCGACCTGACCCGCGAGAACATGGCGCAGATCGTCGACACCCCCAAGCGCCGGGCGTTCATGCGCAAGCTCGGGCAGAAGGGGTGGCTCGGCATCACCTGGCCGAGGGAGTACGGCGGCACCGAGGGTGAAGGCGTCTACGAGTACCTCTTGAACGAGCGGCTCGCGGGTCGGGGTGGCCCCCAGATCGGCAAGGGCGTCGGGATCATCGGCAAGACGCTCATCGCGCACGGGAACGACTTCCTCAAGGAGAAGTTCCTTCCGATGATCCTCAACAACGACGTCGAGTTCGCGGTCGGGTACAGCGAGCCGAATGCCGGCTCCGACGCCGCGTCGATGCGCCTGAAGGCCGAGCGCACCGAGCGCGACGGCAAGCACGGATGGCTGCTCAACGGCCAGAAGACCTGGACCACGTCGGCGCACTTCGCCGAGTGGTACTGGCTGGGGACGCGAACAGATCCCGACAACAAGCACCGTGGCATCACGCTGATGCTCGTGCCGCTCGACCAGGACGGCGTGACCATCCGCCCAATCTGGACGATGGGAGACGAGCGCACCAACGAGGTGTTCATCGAGGACGTCTTCGTGCCCGACGAGTACGTCGTCGGCGAGGTGAACAGCGGCTTCCAGTACATCTCACAGGCACTCGACCTCGAGCGCTTCACGATGTTCACGTTCTCCCCCATCAAGCAGCGACTCGACCTGCTGTGCGACTACGTGCGCGAGGAAGCGGTCGATGGCGTGCCCCTGCGTGAAGACCCCGCCGTGCGCAGCCGCATTGCGAGGCTGGTCACCGACGCCGAGGTCGCGCGTGTGCTGGGGCTGCGCGTCGTCGCCGCGTCGATGGACGCGGAGAAGAAGGAGGGTGCGTCGCCGCCGACGGTCGAGTCGTCGCAGTACAAGCTGTTCGCGACCGAGTACTCGCTCCGTCTCGCCGACGCGTCGATGGACATCGCCGGGCCCGGGAGCCAGCTGCGCGTCCACACGGAGAGCGCCCCGATGAAGGGCCGAGCCGAGTCGACCTACCGGTACACCGTCATCGACACGATCGGTGGAGGCACGTCCGAGGTGCAGAAGAACATCATCGCCCGGCGCGGGCTCGGGCTCCCGAAGAACTTCTGACCGTGTCGGGCTCGCCGCTCGCCGGCTACACGGTGCTCGATCTCGCCAGCGTCGGACCTGCCGCGCGCACGTCGCGCTGGCTGTCCGACTACGGCGCCGACGTCGTGAAGATCGGTCCGACACCCAAGCACGGCTCCGCGCAGGTGACGCCGTGGTTCTTCGCGTACAGCGGGCATCGCGGGATGCGGCGCGCGCAGCTCGACCTCAAGGAGCCCGCGGGGCGGGACGCGTTCCTCCGGCTCGCAGCCGACGCCGACGTCGTCATCGAGAGCTTCCGACCCGGAGTCGTCGACCGCCTCGGCATCGGGTACGACGACGTGCGCGAGGTGAACCCCGGGATCGTCTACTGCTCGACGACGGGCTTCGGCCAGCACGGGCCGTACTCGAAGTACGCGGGCCACGACCTCGGGTACCTCGCGATCGGCGGCTTCCTCGACTGCTCGGGTCGCGGCCCCGACGGCGCGCCCGCGATCCCGGGCGCGACCGTGGCCGACAGCGCGGCGGGTGGGATGCAGGCGGTGATGGCGATCCTGGCGGCCCTCCTCCACCGCACGACGACCGACGAGGGCGCATACCTCGATGTATCCGTCGCCGACGGCGTCGTCGCGCTCATGTCGTTGGCCGTCGACGAGTACCTCGCGACCGGCGAGGTCCCGGGGCCACGCCACGGCGTCCTCACGGGGCGCTACGCCTGGTACGGCGTCTACGCCTGCGCCGACGACAAGTGGCTCGCCGTCGGGGTGATCGAGCCGCACTTCTTCGAGAACCTCTGTCGCGAGCTCGGGTGCGACCAGTGGTCCGGTCGCCAGTACGACGACGCGGTGCAGGACGAGATGCGCGCCGACTTCCGTGCCATGTTCGCGTCGCGCGACCGCGACAGCTGGGTGGCGCAGCTCGCGCCGGCCGATACGTGCGTCGCCGCCGTCTACACGGTGCCGGAGGTCGTCGAAGACCCGCACTTCACGGCGCGGCAGGTGTTCGTCGACGCGGAGAGCGAGGAGCACGGCCGGTTCCGCCAGGCCGGGTGGCTGTTCGCCGGCATGGAGCGCGACCAGCCGACCGCGCAGGTACGCGACCAGTCGGTCACCGACACCGGTGAGCTGCTCGCTGCGGTCGGCTACACCGAGGACGAGATCGACGAGCTGCGCGAGAAGGGAGTGGTGGCGTGAGCGAGGCAGCCCTGCCGCCCGACGTCGAGGAGCTGATCGGCGTCGTGCAGTACGAGGAGACCGGTGAGTTCCCCGTCGAGCACGGCTACATATGGACGACGTGTTCGTCGGTCGAGAACGGGAACCCGCTCTTCTGGGACGACGCCGTGGCCGACGAGGTCACCGGCGGTGCGATCGCCCCGCCGACGATGCTCTCGGTGTGGTTCCGCCGGCACCGCTGGGCGCCCGGCCGCACCGGCGAGACACTCGCGCTGCAGTCGCACTTCGACCTCAAGACGCGCTTCGACCTCCCCGAAGCGGTCATCACCGACAACACGATGGTCTTCCATGAGCCCGTCCGCGTCGGTGACGTGCTGCGCACGCACCAGGTGCTCCGCTCGGTCAGCGAACCGAAGCGGACCAAGCTCGGCCTCGGCCGGTTCTGGGTGATCGACGTCGAGTGCTTCAACCAGCGCGGCGACCGCGTCGGCACCGACTCGTACACCGGCTTCGGCTACAAGCGGGACGACGCGCAGTGACGATGCTGACGCTCGGCGAGGTGCACGGAGGCGACCGGCTGCCGACGCTGGAGTACGACGTGACCGCGACGACGGTCGTGCTCGGCGCGCTCGCGTCACGCGACTGGAGACCGATGCACCACGACTACGACTTCGCGGTGAACCGCAACGGCCTGCGCGACATCTTCCTCAACACCCCGAATCAGGCGGCATGGTTCGAGCGCTACGTCACCGACTGGACGGGCCCGACGGGGCGGCTCGGACGGATGAAGTTCCGTATGAAGAGCTCGGTGTTCCCCGGAGACACGATGCACCTCGACGGCACCGTCGACTCGGTCGAGACCGACGACGCGGGCTGCGGGTGGGCATCGCTCACCGTGTCGCTCACGGTCGACGGCCAGCTCATGACCGACTGCGCGGTGCGTGTGGCCCTCCCCACCTCCCCCGACGACAACCCCTGGACCCGCCGCGGCGACGACTGGAACCCCTGATGGACCTTGACCTCACCGAAGAGCAGGACATGCTGCGGGAGCTCGTGCGCGGGCTCGGGACCGCGTACGCACCGAGCGAGGTCGTGCGCGAGATCGAGGACGACGCGACCGGCTATCCCGCGGAGCTGTGGAAGCAGCTCGCCGAGCTCGACCTCATCGGGCTGCTCATCCCCGCCGAGTACGGCGGCTCGGAGATGAGCGCGCTCGAGGGAGCGATCCTTTACGAGGGGCTCGGACGGTCGCTCGCGCCGACACCCCACTTCGTGAGCGCCGTGATGAGCGCGGGCGTGCTGCTCCGCGCCGGGAGTGACGAGCAGAAGCAGTCGTTGCTCCCGCGGATCGCCAGCGGCGAGATCGTGATGACCACCGCATGGCTCGAGCCGCACCACGGGTTCGGTCCCGAAGGGATCGCGCTGACGGCCACCGCCGACGGCGACGGCTACGTGCTCGACGGCACGAAGTGGCACGTGCCGTTCGCGCGGGCCGCAGACGGCTTCGTCGTGCTCGCTCGCACCGACGCGGGCGTCGAGCTGTTCACGGTCGAGGGGAGGACCGACGGCATCAGCATGAGCCAGCAGCTGACGATCGCGGCGGACACGCAGTACGAGGTCACCTTCGACGGGGTGCGCGTGCCGGCGACGGCGCGGATCGGTGGGGCGGGTGCGGGCTGGGCCACGTGGCACGACACGATGCTCGACGGCATCGTCCTGCTCGCCGCGCAGGCCGTCGGCGGCGCGCGGTTCGCGTTCGAGATGACGGTGCAGTACTCGAAGGACCGTCAGCAGTTCGACAAGCCGCTCGGTGCGTTCCAGGCGATCTCGCACTACCTCGCCGACGCGTCGACCACGGTCGAAGGCGCCGAGATCCTCGTGCACGAGGCCGCGTGGGCCCGCGCGAACGGACGATCGATCGACCTGCTCGCACCGATGGCGAAGCTCTTCGCGTGCCAGACGTTCCGCGACGTCACCGCGATGGGTCACCAGGTCCACGGCGGGATGGGCTTCACCGTCGAGTGCGACATGCAGCTGTACTTCCGCCGCGCCAAGCAGCTACAGCTCTCGTGGTGGAACGACCGCTACCTCGAAGAGTTGATCGCCGCGCAGACCCTCGACTGACACTTCACCGGCGGCGGTCAGGCGATCGCGCCACCTTCGTGCAGCTCGGCGAGGTCGGCGTCGGAGAGGTCGAGCTCCTCGCGCAGCACCTCGTCGGTGTGCTCCCCGACCCAGGGGATCCGCGTGTCCGGGCCTTCGGTCATCTTCGAGAGCTTCACCGGGTTGCCGACGCCGAGTATCGGATCCGGAACGCCGTCGGTGCGCGGCATCGACACGATCATGTTGTGCGCGTTGACGTGCTCGTCGTCGAGCAGGTCGCCCGCCGTGTGGACGGGTCCGGCCGCGACGCCCGCATCGGCGAGCATCTTGCACGCATCGAAGCGGTCGAGGTTCGCGGCCCACTCCTCGACCGCGGGCCGGATGATGTCGTCGATGTGCGCGAACCACGACGGTGGGTCGGGCAGGCGCGGGTCATCGATCCACTCGGGGTGGCCGACCGTCTCGGCGAGGAACGCGAACTGGTGCACGCGTCCGCACTGGATGATGAACCAACCGTCCCTGGCGCGAAACGAGTGGTTGATCAGCGGTGCACTCGCGCCGGAGCGCAGCCCCATCGACCAGTAGTTCACGCCGGCGTCGGCCATGGCGACCATCGCGTCGATCATCGCGACGTCAACGTGCTGGCCCTCACCGGTGCGATCACGGTGGTGCAGGGCGGCGAGCACGCCGATCACCGAGAAGAGCGCGGTGCCGGTGTCGCCCAGCGCGCCCATCGGTGAGACGGGCGGCGGCGTCGTCGGCTCCCCCATGTACGTGTACAAGCCGGCCATCGCCTCGGCGACGGGCGCGTACGCCGGCCATCCGTCGTAGCGAGTCGTCACGCGGGTGCCGAAGCCCGAGACCGACAAGTAGACGACCTTCGGGTGGACCTTCACGATGTCGTCGTATCCGAGCCCGAGCTTCTCGATCCCGCCCGCCTTGAAGTTCTGGGCGACGACATCGAACCTCGGTGCGAGCCGCAGGATCAGGTCGCGCCCGGCCGGGTTCTTGAGGTCGACGCAGATGCTGCGCTTGTTGAAGTTGTTCCGGAGGAACGTCGCGCCGACGAGGCGCCCCTCGGGGTCCTTCATCGCGGGGAGCGCCTGACGACCCGACTCGCCCCGCCCGGGCGGCTCGACCTTCAGCACGGTCGCCCCGAACCGTGAGAGCAGCTGGGTCGCGTACGGCAGCGCCTGCATCTGCTCGATCGCGAGGACACGCACGTCGTCGAGCGGCTTGCCGTAGCGCGCCGCCTCTTCGTTCGCGATCTCACCGACCTCCATGCCCTCGGATGCTAGGCGGGAGCCATGCGGGCGCCCGGAGCGACGCGCTCGTACGATGACGCCATGTCGACGATGCGTCCGGTCCGGTTCCTCGTTGCAGTCGCGCTCGTCGCCGGGATCGCGGTCCCGCTCGGCGGAGTCGGCGAGTCCCGTGCCGTCGCGACAACCGACGACGTGACGCTCCCGACCGAGGCGCTCCAGATGCCCTCCGTCTACTCGAGCAAGGACGGCGTGCTCCACCTCCGCGTGAAGGCGACGCAGACGCGCGCGACGGTCAACGAGAAGTCGTACCCGAACGTGTACACGTCCGCGACCCGGATCGTCGACGGGAAGGGCACCTTCACGCCGGGCACCGCGAGCAAGTACGTCGGAGCGCAGTGGCACGTCGAGCCGGGCGACCGCCTCATCGTCGACTACGTCAACGCGCTCCCGAAGACCGACTTCCAGCCGCTCGGCGACGCCGACCCGAGCATGGTCCCGCAGCCGATCAACCTCCACACGCACGGCCTGGCCGTCGCGCCGAGCGGCAACTCCGACAACGTGCTGCTCAGCATCCCCCAGCAGCGCTCGAACCGGTACGTGATCGACATCCCCGTCGACCAGTACCACGGCCTCTACTGGTACCACCCGCACCTGCACGGGCTCGCCGACGCGCAGGTGTACCAAGGCCTCGCCGGGCTCATCGTGGTCGGGCGCGCCGACGGCGACTACGCCGAGCTCGACGGTCTCCCCGTCCGACCGATGATGATCCGGTACAACGTCGCGAAGCCGAACGACAAGGGCGACCTGATCGACGCGTCGCCGTACGACACCAAGGGCACCGCCCTCGCCCCGCGCGGGCCGATGATCTACACGGTGAACGGCCAGCGCGCGCCGAGCATCAAGCTGAACCCCGCCGACCCCGAACGCGGGCGGGATGCCGAGTCGCAGGTGTGGGCGTTCACCAACATCACGGGGAGCGCGTCGTACGTCGTGGCGCTCGAGGAGGTCGAAGCGAAGGACGCGACCGACCCATCGGTCGTTGGGCGCCCGCTCGACCTCACGATCGTCTCGGTCGACGGCACACCGATGCCCGCACCCGAGGTGCTCACCGGCGCCGACGCGACCCGGGGTTACCTCCTCCCCCAGGGCGGCCGCGTGGCGTTGCTCGTGCAGGGCGCGAGCGATCCGTCGAAGGTGGTGCGCCTCGTCCAGATCGAGAACCGCAGCGGCACCGGCGATGCGAGCGCGTACAACTGGCCCGAGCAGCGGCCGATGGGCGGCTGGCGTGACTACTCACGCGACGTCCTCGCGGTCGGCTACGCGGACCCGTCGGACCCCGGGAAGCACATCGACACGCCGGCGATGCTCAGCGCCAACTACGACTTCGAGGACCAGGCACTCGACACCGCGCCCGTCGACGAGTCCCGGACGTTCGTGTACAACAGCGTTGCCCCGCCGACCGAGCTGGCGCCGAACGACTTCCCGGTCAACGACGGGTTCTTCCCCGACAACCGACTCGATCAGCCGCGAGCCGGCACCGTCGAGGAGTGGACGATCCTCAACTTCTCGAGCCTGCACCACCCCTTCCACCTCCACGTGCAGTACGGGAAGGTGATGGAGATCGTCGCCCCCGTGAACCCCGACTACCGCGACCCGCCCGGCGAGTTCCCGTCCGTGCAGTACGTCACGGACCTCAGCGTGGCGTCGCCCGCGGCGTTCAACCAGGACGTGGTGAACGTGCCACCCGCGCTCGTGGGACCCGACGGAAACCCGGTGCTCGGGCCCGACGGTCTCCCGGCGCAGCCCGGAAAGGTGGTGCTGCGCGTCCGCTTCGCCGACTACCTCGGTACGTACGTCGAACACTGCCACCGGCTCCCGCACGAAGACCGGGGGATGATGAGCCTCGTCCGCACGATCCCCCACGATCCGGTGTTCGCCGTGACGGGGACGACGCTCGACGCACCGACCGTCGCGATCGTGCGGTCGAGCGATCTCCAGACGGCCGCCACGTTGACGCCGCACGACTTCGGCACCGACTCGGTCGCGACGGCCGTGGGCGATGTCGACGGCGATGCGGTCCCCGACGTCGCGGTGGCCAGCGGTCGCGGCCCCACCACGACGGTGAAGGTGTACTCGGGCGCGTCCGGCTACGACAGGGTGATCCGCGACGTCCGACCCTTCGGCGGGTCGACGGCCGGCGCGCACGTCGCGCTCGGCGACCTCAACGCCGACGGCCGTGACGACATCGTCGTCGGCGAGGCCGGCACCGGCCGCGGGCGCGTCGTGGTGTTCGACGGCGACACGTCGAAGCGCCTCACCGACTTCCGGCCCTACGACCGCGTCACCGACGGCGTCTCGGTCGCGACGGGCAACGTCGAGGACGGCGGGCGGGTGAGCCTGGTGACGGGCGCCGGCGCGGGTGGGGCGCCGACGGTCAACGTGTACAACTTCGACCTGTTCGGCGACGCCGACGGGAGGTTCCCGGACGCGCGCGAGTCGCTCGATCCGCTGAAGGTCGCGAGCTTCGACGGTGCCGACGTCGAGTACGACGGCGGCGTCAGCGTCGCCACCGGATACCCGTTCGCAGCGTCAGGAGGCTTCGCGAACGTCCTCGTCACGACCTCGAGCGGGCCGTCGGTGCTCAACGCCTTCACGATCGGGACGCACCGCCACGAGGTGAACGTGTCGGCGTCGGGCGTGCACCGCCCGCACGAGTACCTCCCCGGGGCGAAGCGCGCGGCCACGCTCGTGCAATCGGTCCCGCTCGGGACGGACCCGGCGTTGCAGTCCGGCGCGATCACGGGTGCCCTCAGCACACCCACGGGTGCGCTGCTCGTCGTCGCGCCGGCCACGGGCGGTGCCGTCAGCCTGTGGGGTGTCGGCGGGCCCGGCGCGCCGATCACGAAGCTCAGCACGCTGCCGATCGAAGGCGTCAGCGTCTCCGCGATCTGACGCGACACCAAGGATTCGGGGGGTGTGACGCGAGGCACCGTTGACGTGCTCGTGACGAGTGCGTAGAAGTCGGTGCAGCACATCAGGGGGTTCTATGGGTACATCACGCGCCGAGACCACCGAAGGCTTCCTCGCCGAGGTCGATCGCTTCGGGCAGCTCATCCGGTCGCTCGACGACCAGCAGTGGACGACACCGAGCCGGTGCGATGGCTGGACGTGCGCCGATCTCGCTGCGCACGTCACGGGCACGCTCACCGACATCCTCGAGGGCCGCTTCGACGGCCTCGGGAGTGCGGAGGTCACCGAACGCGAGGTGGTCGAGCGGCGAGGCCGGTCACAAGACGACCTCGCCACTGAGCTCGCCGAGGACCGCGACGGCGCGTCGGCACTGCTCGAGACGTTCGACGACGACGCGTGGAACGGCCCCGCGCCGGGAACCCTCGAGGGAACCGTGGGCGACGGGATCGAGACGCTGTGGTTCGACACCTACGTGCACGCGGAGGACATCCGCGCCGCGGTGGGCCGGCCGCCCGAGCCCGGTCTCGCGCTGGCACCGTCGGTCCGCCACATCGCGCACCAGCTCGAGCAGCGCGGCTGGGGTCCCGCGACGCTCGACCTCTCCGGGATCGGAGAGGTCCGGATCGGCGGCGGGGGTCCGGTCGTGCGCGCGGAGCCGCTCGACTTCGTGCTCGCGGCGGTCGGGCGCACCGACCCCGCGCCGCTCGGTCTCGGCCCCGACGTCAACATCTACGCGCCCGACTGAGCACCCGTCCCCCGCGAGTCCGGGGTACATCTAGGGCGGCGGCGGGGCTGCCGGGGATGGGGTCCGGTGTCCAGCGCGCAGCGCGACGATGGCCACTGCGCCGGCGGCTGCGGGGAGGAAGGTGCCGAGTGCCCGGTAGACCACGGCACCTGCGAACGCGGCGCTCACCGGTGGCCCGTACCAGTGCACCACGGCCGGGATGATGGCTTCGACGACGCCGAGGCCACCGGGGAGCAGTGGGATGAGGGCTGACGCGGCGGCTGCGCCGGCGGCGAGCAGCGCGATGTCGAACCCGACGTGCGCGTGCGCCGCGGTGAGCGCGAAGTAGAGGCAGGCGATGTCGGCGAGCATCGATCCGACCGACAGGCCCATCAGCACGACGCGTCGGCGCGGTGGGCCCACCATCTCCATCGCGTCGGCGTGGAACCGTGCGCCGATCGCCCGGCGCTCGTCACGATCAGGTCGGGGCTTCCAGAACCGTGCGGCTCCGATGACGACGGCGAGGCGCTCCATCGTGGAGGGCCGGCTCGCGAGGAAGGCCGTCACGGCAAGGGCTCCGAGGATGAGCGGGGCTGCGATCAACGGCCAGGTGGAATCGACCGGGAAGTCGCGGGTCGCGAGGATCCAGACCAGGTTCAGCGCGTTCACGAGCAGGAACACCCGCAGGCTGAACCACTGTGAGAAGCCCAGCGTCAGTCCGATACGGCGTCGGTCGAGGCCGCGACGGGACAGCTCGGAGGCGCCGAACGCAAGACCTTCGGCTGGGGACGCAGGAGTGAGGAGCCCGAGCCCGTTGACGACGAGCTCGATCCCTGTTGCTGCCGCAGACGAGACCGCGGCGGGGCCGGCGAGGCGCCGGAGTCGTAACCCCGAGAGGAAGTAGGCGAGTCCCTCGAACAGCGCGGCGGGGAGCAGCCACCACCAGTCCACTTGTCGGAGCGCGTCGAGCGCGTCGCTGATGCCTCCGGACGCGGTGACGACGACCCAGATCGCGGCGCCGCCGAGGGCGAGGCCGAGGCCGAAGCGAAGAGCGCGTCGCCAGCCGGCGGGCGCGGCAGGCGCTTCCGCGGGGTTGATCGCGTCATCGCGCGAGGGCAGGTCCGCCACGATGGGGAACGTTACGCGTGCGCGTGGGAGCCGTGGTCGGTGATCTGGGCGTCGAACCAGGTGTGCAGCGCGGCGACGAGCCCGGCGTCAGCGGTTCGGTAGGTGATCGTCACGCCGCCCGGGACTTCGGCATACGTGAAATGGATATGGCTTGCGCCGAGCACATCGTGTGGGCCTCGTTGCGCTCCGTCTCGGTGAGCTCCTCGGGCGGATGGATGTGGACGTGCTCAGGCACCGCGCGTCACTCGATCGGTCGCGAACCCGGCATCGCCAGACGCATCCGTCGGAGTCGTCCACCGGGTGTCCGATCGTCTCCTGCTCGAGCCCCGCGACGATCGACGTCGCGAAGCGCCAGGACAAGACCTTCTTGCTGTCAGTGTCGCTTGACGCCGCCGTACTTCATACGCGTGTCAGACATCGAAGCCGGACGGGCCTCATCATCGCTGATCGCAGCGTCGACGACCTCGCCCACGAACAGCGAGTGGGTACCGAGATCGAGGGTGTGGCGGACCTCGCAGTCCACCCAGGCGATGGCCTCGTCGAACACCGGTGCACCCGTGGTGGCCGAGCGCACCGCGCGACCGTTCAGGGTCGAGCCGTCGTCGACGGCCGGCTTGGAGAACTTCACGAAGACCTTGGTGTCCTCGGCGTTCCAGAGGTTGACCGTGAACGAACCGCTCTCCGAGATCAGCCGGTGCGTCAGCGCGTCGTGGTCGACGCCGATCCCGACGAGGACGGGCGCCATCGACAGCTGCGTGACCCAGCTCGTCGTCATCGCGTTGCGCCGCTCCCCCGCCCGCGAACCGACGAGCGCCAAAGCGTTCGGGATCTTCCAGGTCACCTTGTTGAGCAGCTCGTCGTCGAGAGGCACGCGATCGAGCGTACGCGTCGCTGAGCCGACGAGCAGGCGGAGTGACAACGGCTCTGGCATGGGACGTTGCGGCTGGTTACGGTCTCCGTCGGGCCGGTCGAGGCGAGGGTGATCTGAGTGGGGCGACGAGGAGCTTCTCCTCTTGATACGTGGATCTGCGGCATCGGGACCGTGACGGGCTACGGCTGGGGCCGCAAGCACCTCTGGGACGGGCTCGTCGAGGGCGCGCCCGCGGTCCGACTGCACCCCGAGTACAACGACGCGTTCGATCACGACGTGTGGCTGGCCACGATCCCCGACGAGGGCGACCCGGCCGACGGCACCTCGAAGTTCAGCCGGGCGCTGCACGCGAGCGCCCGCGAGGCGGTGGCGGACGCGCGTGAGCGCGGATGGAGCCCTGGTGGCACGGTTGGCGTGATCCACGCGTTCGTGCTGTCCGACGTCGAGCTGTGGCGCGACTTCTACCAGCGCGGCGAGGGTCGCGTGTCACGTCGGCAGTACATCCGGCTGATGCCCTCGACACCGATCACGAACGTGATGATCGAGCACGGCTTCCACGGCCCGTGCATGAGCGTCGTGGCGATGTGTGCCTCTGGAAACGCGGCGTTGCTCACCGCGAAGCTGTGGCTCGACGCCGGCATGGTCGACGACGTGCTCGTCGTCGCCACCGACGTGTCCGCGACGCGCGAGAACGTCCGGCAGTTCATCGACCTCGGCGTGATCGTCGTCGACAAGCCGCCGCTCGAGGCCACGCGCCCCTTCCAGGAAGGCAGCCGCGGCTTCACCGGCGGCGAGGCATCGGTAGGGCTGATCGTGTCGTCCCGGCCCGACGCTGCGTACGCGAGCCTGCGCGGCGGCGCCATGAGCCACGACGCGCACCACGTCATCTCGCTCGCGGGCAAGCCCGAGCAGATCGGTGCGTGCTACCGGTCGGCGCTCGAGGACGCGAACGTCACCGCCGAGGAGGTCGTGTACTTCAACGCGCACGGCCCGGGCACGAAGCAGTGCGACGGGGCCGAAGCCGCGCTGTTCGACGAGCTCTTCCCCGAGGCACTCGGCATCTACTCGTTCAAGCCCCTCGTCGGGCACTGCCAGGCGGCTGCTGCCGCGGTCGAGGTGTCGATCTCGTGCCTGGCGTATCAGGAGGGGGTGATCCCGGCGCCGCCGACCGTGGCCCCCGGCCATCCCCGCCTGGTCTCGGGGCTGGTGAAGCGTGAGCCCGGCGTGACGTTCAAGTCGTCGATCGGGATGGGCGGCTACAACACCGCCATCCTCCTGGACGAGCCCCCCGCCTGAACGGCTCGCCCCCACGCTTCTCCCGGTGCGCCGGACAACGATGGTGTCGGTGTGGTCGGTGGGTCGAATGACCCCGGGAGGGGCTGCTGGGGCTTAGGCTCACCCTCGTCGGAGTCGTGGTCAACCGTCCCCACGTTTCGGTCGAGGCACTATGACGATGGATCGACAAGCGGAGCTGACCGGCGACGCGCTGTGGCCGGCCGAAGGGCTCGAGGGCGGGCTCGACCCCGTCTCGCGCCTGTGGCGGATCGCGACGTGGGAGTACGACCTCGCCACCGACGTCGTCTACTGGTTCGACGACCCCGGCGACATCCTTCACCTCGCCGAGGCAGCGTCGGTCGCGCTGCTCGAGCCCGTCCTCGTCGCGGTGCGCCACGGCACCCCCTGGGAGCACTTCGATCTCGACCGCACCCTCGACGACCTCGACGGCGTCGCCGTCGATCTGCGGATCCAGGCGCGGCTGCTGCACAGCGCCGACGGCGCGCCGTCTGGATGCGTCGGCATCGTCAGCGACGTCTCCGACCAGCGCCGCTCCGAGCAGGCGCTGCGCGGCGTGCTCGACCGTTACCGCCGCCTCGTCGAGCTCAGCCCCGACCCGCTCGTCGTGCACCAGGACGGCCTCATCCGCTACATGAACCCCGCAGGTCTGCGCATGGCCGGCGCAGCGTCCATCACCGAGCTCGTCGGCCGCCCGATCCTCGACTTCGTGCACGTGAAGTCCTTGGAAGAGACCCTCGATCGCATCGCGGCGCTCACCGAGCCGGGCATGGTGTCGGAGCCCTCCGAAGCCGTCCTCGTCTCGGTCGACGGCTCGCTCTCGTTCGTCGAGTCGACCTCGGTGCGCATCGAGTGGGACGGCCGCCCCGCCTACCAGGTCATCCTCCGCGACGTCGCGGAGCGACGACGCGCCGACGCCGCGTTGCGCTACCAGGCGAGCCTCGTCATGCAGGTCTCGGACGCCGTCGTCGCGACCGACCCCGACGGTCGGATCACCAGCTGGAACCCGGCGGCCGAGGCGCTGTACGGATGGCACGCCGTCGACGCGATCGACCGCTCGCTCCGTGACGTCCTCGGCCCCGACGCGGTCGAGCCCGACGGCACCGCGCGCGCCGGCGAGGTCGAGCACACCCGGGCGCACGGCGAGCCCCTCGCGGTGCTCGTCTCGGTCGCACCGCTCCGCGACGAGATCGGCGAGCAGACCGGATCGGTCGCGGTGTGCACCGACCTGACGGAGCGCATCGGGCGCCGCGCCGCGGAAGCCCGCTATCAGGCCGTCGTCGCCGCGCTCGACGAAGGTGTGCTCGTCATCGACCGCGAGGGCACGGTCGTGTCCGTCAACGAGTCGGCGCGGACCATGCTCGGCGACTGGCTCGACGAGGGCCTTACCAGCGATGCGGTCCTCGAGCGCTGGACCACGATCACCGAGGACGGGAGCCCCGTCGCCGCCGCCGACCATCCGCTCGCCGTCGGTCTGCGCACCGGCATACCCCAGAGCGGCGTGGTCATCGGGCTCGACGAGACCCCCGAGGTCCGCTGGCTGTCGGTCGCAGTGCAGCCGCTGAGGCATCCGCAAGCCGGTGCCGTCGTGTGCTCGTTCTCGGACATCACCGACCGCAAGCGCATCGCCGACGAGCTCAGCTTCCAGGCGACCCACGATCCCCTGACCCGTCTCCCCAACCGCGATCCGGTGCTGGAGCGGCTCGGTGCCGCGGTGCGCCAGACCCGCGGCTCGGACTCGGGCGTCGGTCTCCTGCTCCTCGATCTCGACCGGTTCAAGACGATCAACGACAGCTTCGGCCACGCCGTCGGCGACCGCGTCCTCCAGATCGTCGCCGATCGCATCGCGTCGACGCTGCGCGCCGATGATGTCCTCGGCCGGCTTGCCGGCGACGAGTTCGTCGTCGTCTGCCCCCGGATGCGGCCCGACGACGCGATCGCGCTCGCGGAGCGCATCCGTGCGGAGATCAGCACCCCCGTCGAGCTGCCGTCCGGCCGCGAGCTCGTGGTCACCGCGAGCCTCGGGGTCACCTGCATCGACGCCGACGACGTCTCCCCCGAGGTCGCCCTGTCCCACGCCGACGTCGCGATGCACCGGGCCAAGGAGCTCGGCCGCGCGCGCGTCGAGGTCTTCGACGAAGACCTCCGGTCCGCGGTGTCGCGCCGCCTCCTCATCCACGAAGGACTGCGCAGCGCGGTCGACGCGCACGAGATCACGACGCAGTACCAGCCGATCGTCGACGCGAGCACCGGCCGCACGGTCGGCGTCGAGGGCCTGGCGCGCTGGGAGCACCGGTCGCTCGGACCGATCGGCCCGACGGAGTTCATCCCCATCGCCGAGGACACCGGGCTCATGTCGGTGCTCGGCGCTCGCATCCTGCACACGGCGTGCTCGGAGGTGAGGCGCTGGGAGCGCGAGGGCCGGTGCCGGTCCGACCTCACGCTCAACGTCAACCTCTCGCCGCGTCAACTCGCCGACCCCGAGCTCGTCGCCACCGTCACCGACGCGGTCGAGGCCAGCGGGCTCGACGCCGATCGCCTCTGGCTCGAGGTCACCGAGTCCGTGTTGATGGACGACGTCGAGCATGTCTCACGCGCGCTCACGCAGCTCCGGGGCCTCGGCATGCACTTCGCGATCGACGACTTCGGGACCGGCTACTCGTCGCTCGTGTACCTCCAGCGCTTCCCCGTCGAGGCGCTCAAGATCGACAAGTCGTTCGTCGACGGGCTCGGCACCGACCCCGAGTCGCACGCGATCGTCGCGGCGACGGTCGGGCTCGCGCAGTCGATGGGACTCACGACCATCGCCGAAGGGGTCGAGACGCACGAGCAGGCGGAGCGCCTCCGCGAGCTCGGGTGTGACCTCCTCCAGGGGTATCTGTTCGGCCGCCCGCTGTGGGGCCAGCAGGTCCGCCTCGACTAGCTCGTCGTCGGTCGCGGTGTGGTCGATCGCGAACCGCTCCGCGAACTCGATCTCCAGGCGTTCCCGGTCGGGTTGACACGCGTCAGCCGCGTATCGGACGGTACGCCCACTCGAAAGGAGTGTCGTTGCCGATCTGGCTGACCGAACAGGAGCACGCCGTCGTCGCGTCCGCGGCCGACCGGCTGATCCCGCCACACGATGGGCACCCCGGTGCAGCCGCGCTCGGCGTCGCCGACTATGTCGACGGCCTGCTCGGCGCGTTCACCGTCGACCCGCCGCGCATCTGGGCAGGCGGCCCGTACTCGGGACGGGCCGGCGGCGACGCGAGCTTCGAGGAGTTCCTCCCACTGTCCCCCGTCGAGACCGTCGCGTGGCGCACGCGCATCGAGGGGTCGCAGGGCATCCCCGAGCGCGAGCGCAACGGTCCGGTCGTCGGATGGCAGCAGCTCTACCGCGACGGCGTCGCCGCGCTCGGCGCGGACTTCTGCGCGGTCGACGGAGACGAGCAGGACGCGCGGCTCGAGCGCCTCCCCGACCTCAGGGCGTTGATGTACGAGCATGCGTGCGAGGGCTCGTACGGCGCCCCCGAGTACGGCGGGAACCGTGGACTGAAGGGGTGGCGGGCGATCCAGTACGAGGGCGACGTGCAACCCCGCGGCTACACCGACGTCGAGGTCGCCGGACGTGAGTGAGCGACCGGCATGAGCGAGACCGACTGTGACGCGCTGATCGTCGGCACCGGACCCGCGGGCTCGACCGCGGCCGACGTCCTGACCGCCGCCGGCTGGTCCGTGATCATGCTCGAGAAGGGGCGGAACCACCTCCTCGACCTCGAGCCGCCGTTCGGTCCGATCGGCCACGTGAGCAACGACGAGATCAAGTTCACGCGCCGCTACTTCCTCGGACCTGACCCGTGGACCGAGCCCCGCACGTTCCGCCGCACCGAGGCCGACGGCGACCGGGTCTTCACCGGCGACGTGAACAACCTCCCGTCAACGGTGGGCGGTGGCGGCTTCCACGCCGACGGCAAGCTGCCCCGCTTCCGCGAAGTCGACTTCCGACTGCACTCGGAGCTCGGACCTATCGAGGGCGCCTCGATCGTCGACTGGCCCCTCGACTACGCCGAGCTCGAGCCGTACTACGCCGAAGCCGAGCGCGTCGTCGGCGTCGCGGGCGACCACACCACCAACCCGTTCGCGGCATGGCGCTCGGGGCCGTACCCCATGCCCCCGGGGCCCGACATGTTCTGCGCGGTGCTCACCTCGGAGGCTGCCAGCGATCTCGGCTACCACCCCTACCGCGCGCCGACCGGAGTCAACAGCATCGAGTACGACGGCCGGCCCGCGTGCAACAACTGCGGCTTCTGCGCCTTCTACGGCTGCCCGATCGAGGCCAAGGGCGACCCGGTGGCACCGCTCCGGCACGCGTTGCAGACGGGTCGCTGCGAGGTGCGGCCCGAGTCGTACGTGACCGACGTGCTCCTCGACGGGACGGGTCGTCAGGCGCGGGGCGTGCGGTACCTCGACACCAACGGTGACGTGCACGAGGTCAGCGCGCGCCACGTGATCCTGGGCGCTGGCGCGTTCGAGACGCCGCGGCTGCTGCTGCGATCCGAGATCGGCAACCCCGACGTCGTCGGCAGGTACGTCATGTACCACCTGCAGACGATCGTGCTCGGGATCTTCCCGTTCCGGCTCCACGCCCACCGCGGGCGGGCCGTCACCCACCTCATGGACGACCCGATGATCCCCGACGACGAGGCGATGGCCGCGGCGCGCGACGCCGGGCTCCCCTACTTCCGGGGCGGCATCGTCGAGCACGGTAGCGCGTCGCACCCGATCATGGAGGCGATCCACCTCCCGCCCGGGATGATGCACACGGAGACGATGCTCGAATCGCCGATGCGCGACCGCATGGCCGCGTTCACGATGCAGGGCGAGGACCTTCCCCAGGCGACGAACCGCATCGACCTCGACCCGAGCGTCAAGGACTTCTGGGGCATCCCGGCCGGGCGCGTCACGTTCGAGGCGCACCGGCACGAGGAGGTGTGCGCCCGCCACTGGGCCCCGCGGCTCGAAGCCGTCCTGCGCGCGGCCGGCGCCGACACCAGCTTCTGGGTGACGTCGCCGCCGCTCCCCGAGCACGCGGTGCACTTCGACGGCGGCAACCCGAGCCCGATCTCTCGCCACATCATGGGCACGGCGCGCATGGGTGACGACCCGAGCATGAGCGTCTGCGACCGGTGGCAGCGCCTCCACGACGTCGACAACGTCACGGTCGTCGACTCGTCGGTGTTCCCTACGAGCAGCGGCTACGGCCCGACGCTCACGATCGTCGCGCTGGCGCTGCGCGCAGCCCGCGCGCTCGCCGGGTTGGATCCGCTGCGGTCGTCCGGCGCGGCCTGAGGTGACGTGACAGCCGAAGTGATCGGCGAGGTATCGGCGCCCTGCCGTGCGCGAGTCGCGGGACGCACGACGGTCGGTAGTACCGTCCCGCGCACACCCAGGAGGAGAATCCGTTGCGACCGTTCGTGCGTGTGAGCCTCACCGCGAGTGTCCTCGCCGCGACGCTCGCCGTGAGCACCGCGACCTCTGCGAGCTCGAGCGCGTCCGACCCACCTGACCAGGTCACGTCGTTACCGGGACTCGGCAAGGTCGCGGCACCGCAGTACGCCGGGTACGCGTCGGTCACCGAGGACGACTGCTCGAACCTGAAGTGCAGCGGCCCCGACGACGCGGGGCTCTTCTACTGGTTCGTCGGCAAGACCGGCGGCGCCGCGTCGACACCCACGATCCTGTGGACGAACGGCGGTCCGGGATCGACGAGCTTCTGGGGCTTCTTCACCGAGAACGGGCCGTACCGCGTCGACGCCGGCGGCAAGGTGCACGAGCGGCCCATGGCGTGGAACGAGACCGCGAACTACCTGATCTTCGACCATCCGCTCGGCGTCGGGCTCTCGTTCGCCGACGACGACGAGGTCCCGACCAACGTCCAGGACGGCGTCGACCAGTGGTACACCGCGCTCGTCCACTTCCTCGAACGTCATCCTGATGTCGCGGCGAACCCGATCATCCTCGCGGGCGAGTCGTACGGCGGCACCTACGACGCGCTCCTCGCCCAGACCATCCTCGACGGCAACGCGGCCGCCGGCAAGGAGGTCGTGAAGCTGGGTGGCATCGTGATCGCTGCAGGATGGGTCGACCCGGTCGTGCAGCAGTCGATGGACACGACGTACGCGCTTGCGCACGGTCTCATCACCCCGGTCGACAAGGCGGCGCTCGACGAGCAGTACGCCGCGTGTCAAGCCGCGGTCGCCGTGCAGATACCGTCGTCGGAGGAGGCGAACGAGACCTGCTCGAAGATCAAGAGCGGCATCGAGGAGATCAGCGGCCTCTACATGCTCAACATCGCGGCAGCCGGCGACCCTCCGACCGAACCCATGATCGACTACCTCAACCGGGCGGACGTGCGGAAGGCGATCCACGCCCAGCCCGACGGCAAGTACACGCTCTTCTCCGAAGCAGTCGGCGATGCGTACGTCGTCGGAGAGCAGGACTCCTACCGCGACACGGTGCAGGAGGTGCTCGAAGCAGGGGTGCCGGTCATGGTGGTCTCGGGGCTCAACGACGCCACCGACGTGAACTTCCTCGGCACCGGCGCATGGTTGCGCCTCCTCGAAGGGCCGCAGGCCGACAGCTTCCAGGCCGCACCGACCGTGCAATGGAAGGACGGGAAGGACGATGCCGTGCTCGGATACGTGCAGCAGGGCGACGCGCTCAGCTGGGTCAAGGTCTTGAACGCCGGGCACCTCGCGGTCGGCGATCAGCCGCTGCTCATCGACCTCATCGCGAAGACGCTCATCCCGTCGTCGTGACCGGAGGTGTCAGGCGGGCGGGATCGCGCAGTACGCGTTGCTCAGCGCCCCCGGCGGGCGGCTGCGGTCACCGGCCAAATACGTCGCCGTGGTCGAAGGCGCACCGGCTGCCCGCGACTCGTCGTCGACGACCTCGAGGAGCTGCATCATGCCGTGGTCCTCGTGGAAGAGGATGTGGCAGTGCATGACGAACTTCCCGGTGTAGTCGAGGAAGCGCTGGCGGATGGTCACGCTCCCGAACGGCGGGACCAGCGCGGTGTCGCGGTAGTGCTGCTCGTCGACGGGCTCCCCGTTGACGGCCACCACCTGGAACGGGTTGACGTGGATGTGCATCGGGTGGAGCTCGTACGTCGTGTTGACGAACTCCCATTCCTCGGTCGCTCCGAGCAACATCGTCTCGTTGACGGTGTGGTGATCGAAGATGCGCCCGTTGATGTAGTAGCTGAACTTGTCGAGCTCGCCGGTCCCCCGCGGCTCGCGCTCGGCCAGCTCGAACACGCGCCGTCGGTCCACGGTGGCGTTGCGCAGGTCGTCGAACGGCAGCAGCGTCGTCGGGAGCTCACC
>JBBDWT010000069.1:0-3720 GCA_040902705.1 Acidimicrobiia bacterium
GGGCGATCAGGTCGACGACCTTGAGCCCGGTCTCGAAGATCTCGATCGTCGGCGACAGCTCGCGGAACGCCGGCGGGTCGCGGTGGATCGACCAGCGCTCGACCTCGGGGCCGGCGGGCTCCTTGTTGTCGACGGGCTCGCCGATCACGTTCCAGATCCGGCCGAGCGTCGCCTCGCCGACAGGCACCGAGATCGGCTTTCCGGTGTCGACGACGTCGACCCCGCGCGCGAGGCCGTCGGTCGTGTCCATCGCGACCGCGCGGACGCGATCGTCGCCGAGGTGCTGCTGCACCTCCGCGATCAGGGTCCGACTGCTGCCGTCGGCGCTCGGCACCTGGATCGCGAGCGCGTTGTAGATCCCGGGCAGCTCGTCCGGGAAGACGGCGTCGATGACGACGCCCTTGATCTCGACGACCTTGCCGGCGGTTCCCTGCGCGTGCTTGGACATGTATCTCCCGAGAGAAATCGTTGATAGGAAGCGCGGCGCGCGAAGGCCGCAAACGCGCCCGCAGTCTACCGAAGCACCCTGGAAGACCGGTCGGTTAGGGGGAGCTACGCGGGCTGATTGCCGAAGTGCCGTGCGGGACGGTTTCGCATCGCCCGCTGAGTCGTGATCGTGTAGCTCCGTGTGTTCAGCAGCCTCTCCTGCTCGGCAGCGTCTCCGCCCGAGAAGTCGACGACGCGGGGCAGCGACTCGCGGTCGCTCGTCGCGAGCGGGCCGCGTGCGGCGATGCCGAGCGCCATGACCGCGACGGCCGCGGCCGCGGCGACTCCGCGGAAGCGGGCGTAGACGGGACGCCGATGCCAAGTCGGGATCGTCACCGGCCGCGGCAGGGGCTGCAGCACGGCGACGCGGAGATCAGCGGCGATGGCGGCGACCTCGACTGCGAAGCGGCTGCAGGCGGCGCAGCGCGTCAGGTGCGAGCCGAGCAGCTTGCGCTCGAGCTCGGACAGCTCGCCGTCAGGCGCAAGCGCCGCCCAAGAGCGGGCGCGCTCGCACAGAACTCCACTGGAGACCATCGTCACACTCACTCTGACGACAGGTATCGGCAGGAAGTTAGGAGAGACTTAGTGGCGTTCCAGGTCGCGGACCTGGATGCCGGCCTTGCGCAACTCGGCCAGCACTGCCTGCGTCTTCGTCCAGTTCTCGAAGTCGAGCCCCTTGGTCTCCGCCGCCGCGCCTTCGAGCGTTTCGAGGGTGGTCACGGTCGCGACGAGCTCCTGGGAGAAGGCGCGCAGCGTGGTGGCGAGCTTGCGCTTCTCGTCGTCGAGCTCGTCGGGAGCGTCCGCCTCGGCGACGTCGGTCGCCGCGCTGCGCAACTCCGCGGCAGCGATTCGCAGCCGGGCGAGCAGATCCTCGACCGAGCTCGCGTTCGTGACCTGCTCGAGCGCGCTGTCGACGCGGTCGCGCGCGGCGACGACCTCGACCTGGAACTCCTCCTTGGACGCGCCCCCGCCGCCGCAGCCACCGGCGACCAGGGCGAGTGCGAGCGCCGCGAGTGCGGCGAGCCTTGTTGCGGTCATCCGAGGCATCCTAGGTCGGCGAGGAACCGTTGGAACGGATCGCGAGCGGGTCGAGCGGCTCGGCGAAGTGGCAGGCACTCGGATGCCCGTGGCCGCGGTCGATCAGCGCAGGCTCCTCGATCGCGCAGATCTCCTGCGCCTTCCAGCAACGCGTGCGGAAGCGGCAGCCCGAGGGCGGGTTGGCGGGGCTCGGCACGTCGCCGGTGAGCACGATCCGTTCACGCTTGCCGCGCTCGGTGGGATCCTCGATCGGCACGGCGGAGAGCAGCGCCTGTGGGTAGGGATGCGTCGGGTTTTCGTAGATCTGCTGCCGCGTCCCGATCTCGACGATCTTACCCAGGTACATGACCGCGACGCGGTCGGAGACGTGGCTGACGACCGACAGGTCGTGCGCGACGAAGACGTAGGTGAGGCCGAGGTCGCGCTGGAGCGCCTCGAGCAGGTTGATCACCTGGGCGCGGATCGAGACGTCGAGCGCGGAGACGGGCTCGTCGAGGATGACGACGCGCGGGTTGAGCGCTAGCGAGCGCGCGATCCCGATCCGCTGCCGCTGGCCGCCGGAGAACTCGTGCGGGAACCGGTTGGCGTGCTCCGGCGAGAGGCCGACGGTGCGCAGCAGCTCCTCGACCCGCTTGCGGCCCGCCTTCCGGTCGTACAGGTTGTTGATCTTGAGCGGCTCGGCGACGATCTCGCGGACCGTCATGCGCGGGTTGAGCGACGCGTACGGATCCTGGAAGACGATCTGCATCCCGCGCCGGACCTCGCGCATCTGGCGCCGGCTGTAGCCGGTGATCTCGTTGCCGTCGAACCAGATCTTTCCGGACGTCGGCTCGAGCAGCTTCAGGATCGTGCGGCCGAGCGTGGACTTGCCGCAGCCGGACTCGCCCACGAGACCGAGCGTCTCGCCGGCCCGAACCGCGAAGTCGACGCCGTCGACTGCGTGGATCTGGCCGACCTGCTTGCGCAGCAGCCCCGCGCGGATCGGGAAGTACTTGACGAGGCCCTCGACACGGAGGATCTCCTCCCCGCTTCCGCGGTACTCTCGGTGCGAGGTCTGCGTCGCCTCCTGGATGCCGCTCACGCCCTACCCCCGGCCGCGGCGCGCTCGGGGTGGCGCTCCTGGAGCTCTTCGGCGAAGTGGCAGGCCGACAGATGCTCGGAGTCGCCGACGGGCCGCAGCGGCGGCACCTCGGTGCGGCAGCGCGTCCGACCCCCCGAAAGGAAGCAGCGCGGGTGGAACGCGCAGCCAGGCGGAAGGTTGATCAGGCTCGGCGGCTGCCCGGTGATCGGCCGAAGCATCTCCTCGTCGCCGACGAGCTTCGGCAGGCTGTCCATCAGGCCGACGGTGTACGGGTGTCGTGGGTTCGCGAAGATCGTGTAGACGTCGCCGGTCTCGACGACGCGGCCGCCGTACATGACGACGACGCGGTCGCACAGCTCCGCGACGAGGCCGAGGTCGTGCGTGATCAGGATCGTCGCCGCGTGCGTCTCGTGCTGGGCCGCCTTCAGCACCTCGATGATCTGCGCCTGAATCGTCACGTCAAGCGCCGTCGTTGGCTCGTCGGCGATCAGCAGCTTCGGCTCGTTGGCGATCGCCATCGCGATCATCGCGCGCTGGCGCATACCGCCCGAGAACTCGTGCGGATACTGCTTGACCCGCTGGTCCGGGTTCGGGACGCCCACGATCGTCAGCAACTCGACGACGCGCTCCTCCGCCTTGCGCTTGCTCACGTCGGAGTTGTGGGTCTGGATTGCCTCGCCGATCTGGTCGCCGATCGTGAGCACCGGGTTCAGCGAGGTCATCGGGTCCTGGAAGATCATCGAGACGTCACCGCCGCGCAGCTGGCGGAGCTCCTTCTTCGGCATCTTCAGCAGGTCGCGACCCATGAAGCTCGCCGTGCCGCCCACGATCCGGCCCGGCGGCGAGGGGATCAGCCCGAGCAGGCTCATGACGCTGACGCTCTTGCCGGAGCCGGACTCGCCGACGACGCCGACGGTCTCGCCCGGGAAGACGTCGTAGCTGACGCCGCTGACCGCCTGAACGGTGCCGTCCTCGGTGCCGAACTCGACCGTCAGATCGCGAATCGCAAGCAGCGGCTCAGTCACGCAATCGCCTCTGGGTCGGGTCGAGCGCGTCGCGCAGGCCGTCGCCGATGAAGTTGATGCAGAGCGCGATGAAGACGATGATGATGCCCG
>JBBDWT010000069.1:3820-5830 GCA_040902705.1 Acidimicrobiia bacterium
AGGCCGTCGCCGATGAAGTTGATGCAGAGCGCGATGAAGACGATGATGATGCCCGGCACGGTGATCATCCACCAGAACTTCAGCCCCTCGCTCTGACCGTCGTTGATCAGCTGCCCGAGCGCCGGGTTCGGCGGCTGGATCCCGAAGCCGAGGAACGACAGCGCCGCCTCGGTCAGGATTGCGGCGGCGACGATCAGCGTCGCGCTGACGATGATCGGCCCCACGGCGTTCGGGAGCATATGCCGGATGATGATCCGCGCGTCGCCCGCGCCCGAGGCCTTGGCGGCCTCGACGAACTCCTTCTCCCGCAGCGAGAGGAACGTGCCGCGGACGATCCGTGCGATCCCCGTCCAGAAGATCGCCGCCAGAATCAGCGCGACGCGGAACGGCTTCCCGGGATCGAGGTAGACCGCTGCGGCAAGCAGGATTGCGAGACCGGGCAGCGTCAGGATCAGGTCGGTGAACCGCATCAGGATGTTGTCGACCCAGCCGCCGAAGTAGCCGGCCACGGCGCCGATCGTCGTGCCGATCACCGTCGTCAGGCCTGTGATCAGGAAGGCGACCCACAGCGACGTGCGCAATCCGAAGACGACGCGGCTGAAGAAGTCGCGGCCGAGCAGGTCGGTGCCGAGGTAGTGCTGTCCCTCAGTCGTTGGGGGAATCCGCAGCACGTTGAAGTCCTGTAGGTCATAGGGGTACGGAGCGATCTGGCCGGCAAAGATCGCGACCAAGCAGACGAAGAGGATCCCGACGAGCCCCGCCATCGCGAGCCGGTGGCGAAGGAACCGGCGCCCGGCGTAGCCCCACTGGCTGCGAGCCTCGAGCTCGACCCCCGACTCGTAGACGAGCGCCATGTCGTCCCCGGGCCCGTGCACGTCGAGGCTCGGGTCGCTCGGGACAACGTTCGTCGCCTGGTCGACCGCCAGGTGCGGCGGCACGGGGTCGTCGTGGCGCTCGCGCGGCTCAGTCATACCGCACGCGCGGGTCGAGGTAGCCGTAGACGATGTCGGCGACGAGGTTGAAGAAGACGATCAGGATCGACGTGATCATCAACCAGGCCATGACCGGATACGGATCCCCCTCGACGAGGTTCATGATGAAGTAGCGCCCCATTCCATCGAGCGAGAAGACCGTCTCCGTGACGACGGCCCCGCCGAGCACGGTGCCGAGGTTGAGCGCCACGACGGTGGCGAGCGGGATCAGCGCGTTCCGGAAGGCGTGCTTCATCACCACGGTGCGTTCGTTCAGCCCTTTGGCTCGCGCGGTCCGCACATAGTCGGAGTTGATCACCTCGAGCATCGCCGCGCGCATGTAGCGGCTGTACTGCGCGACACTCGCGACCGCCAGCACGGTCACCGGCAGCGCCAGGTGCTGGATCCGGTCGAGCAGGAAGTTGTCGGGGTCGGTCGAGCTGAGGTTGGATATGTAGAAGATCCTGATGTCGTAGTTCAGGAAGATGTTGACGACGAGCACCTGGAGCATCAGCGCCAGCCAGAAGACCGGCGTCGCGAGCCCGAGGAAGCTGAACGTCGTGAAGGAGTAGTCGAACGCCGAGTACTGCCGGACGGCGGAGTAGACGCCGATGAAGACGGCTAAGAGGAGCGCGATCAGCTCGGCGGCGATCACGAGCTGCGCGGTGTTGCCCATCACGCGCCGCAGATCGGGCCAGATCGGCCGGTCGCCGAGCAGCGTGTTGCCGAACTTGTTCGTCAGCGCGTCATGCGCCCAGTAGGCGTAGCGCACCGGGATCGGCTCCTCCAGGTGCTCCCGCTCGACGATCTTCTGCACGGTGGTCTGGTCGACGCGGGGCTGCATCCGCAGGAACGCGAGCGGATCGCTGGCGAGCGCGACGAAGCTGAAGATCAGGAAGCTGGCCGCGAGCAGGACGGGGATGCTGTAGAGGACGCGGCGAATGACGTAGGTCAGCATGGCTGGTTCACACTTTCCGCGGTTGCGTTAGACCGATAGTCGAGCCCCGGCCCCCCCCCCGGGGGGGGGGGGGGGGGGGGG
>JBBDWT010000070.1:0-5821 GCA_040902705.1 Acidimicrobiia bacterium
TCGATCTTGTTGAGGGCGGCGACGATCGTGAGGTCGGCGTCGAGCGCGGCGATGCAGTTCGCGAGCGTCTGGGCCTCGATGCCCTGGCTCGAGTCCACGAGCAGCAACGCGCCCTCGCACGCCGCGAGGCTGCGCGACACCTCGTACCCGAAGTCGACGTGGCCCGGAGTGTCGATGAGATGGATCACATGGTCCTTCCACGTGAGCCGGACGTTCTGCGCCTTGATGGTGATCCCCCGCTCGCGCTCGAGGTCCATCGTGTCGAGGTACTGCGCCCGCATCGAGCGCGCGTCGACCGCGCCGCAGAGCTCGAGCACCCGGTCGGCCAGCGTGCTCTTGCCGTGGTCGATGTGGGCGACGATCGAAAGGTTGCGGAAGCGTTCGAGTCCTTCGGGCATGGCACGTGCAGTCTCGCAGGGACGCCCGGCACGACCCTCACCCCGACCGGCGGCTACCCTGGAGCGTTCCCCCGGACGGATCTCTCGGAAAGCGCGCGCAATGGCGAACATCAAGAGTCAGATCAAGCGGAACCGCCAGAATGAGCGGCGTCACGAGCGGAACAAGGCCGTGCGCTCCGAGCTGAAGAGTCGCATCAAGGTCGCCGAGACCGCGGTGGAGGAGGGCAGCTCCGCGGCCCCCGAGGCGCTGCGCCAGGCGCAGAAGCGGCTCGGGAAGGCCGGCGCCAAGGGTCGCATCCACAAGAACCAGGCCGCCCGGCGCACGTCCCGTCTGATGCAGCGGGCCGCCAAGGGTGCGGGCACGACCAAGAAGACCGGCGCGCCCGCGAAGAAGACCGGGGCGACGAAGAAGGCGACCGCGAAGAAGGCCGCCACGAAGAAGGCCACCGCCTCGAAGAAGGCGTCCGGCTAGCGCGATCCCGCTCGCGGCCGACGCTCGCCGCGTCCGCCGCCGGACCGGGCGTTGAGCTCGGCCAGCCTCACCACCAACAGCTCCAGCACCACGTCCTCGGGGATCGCGCGCTCCCCCTTCAGGTCGAGGTCGGCGCGCGCGAGGTGATCGAACGCCTGACGGAGCCCGTCGGTACCGAGCGCCTTCGCCTGACGCAGCCGGAAGCGCGCCGCGTTCGGACTGGTCCGGCCCCCCAGCGCCGCGGCCGCATCCTCCGCACTTCGGATCGCGGGATCATCGAGGCTGAGCAGCTTGCGGTACTGCGAGTGGAGCAGGCCGAGCACCTGGAGCGGATGCATCGGCTTGGGCTGCGTCGGGCTCGTCGCCGTCAGCATCCGCTGCAGGACGACGAGCGCGGTCGCGGTGTCGCCCTTCTCGATCGCGTTCGTGAGGTCCCAGACAGGGACGCTCCCGCCGCCGGTGAGGTACGGCGTCACCTCTCCGGCATCGAGCAACCCGCCATCGGCGTGGGCCGCGGAGAGGAGGTCGACGATCGCCGGGATCATGCCCGCATCGTTGCCGACATGGTCGAGCAGGGCCTTGCCCGCGTCGGCGCGCATCGTCAACCCGGCCGCGTCGAGCTCGTGCGCGAGCACGTCGACCGGCTTCGTCGCGTCCGGCGAGTGGACCGTCCCGCCGCGCTTGATCGCATCCTCGATCGCCTTCGGGGTCTTCCCGCCACCCGCGACGAGGACGAGCACCGTCGTCGGCAGCGGAGTGTCGACGGAGCGCGCCAGCGGCTCGACCTCCGCTGCGGTCAGCAGCCCGATCTCGCGCAGCACGACGACCCGCCGCTCCGTCATGAACGGCGGCGTCGCGGCGGCGTTCAGCACCGCATCGACCACCGCCTGGCGTGCGTCGGCACCTCCACCCGCGCCCTCACCCTCACTCCCACTCCCGCGCGCCGGGACCTCGTACTCCTCGAGCGCCAGCGTGCGATCGGCCTCCCCGAGGAGGTCGGCCACGAGCGACTCGAGCGCGTCGACGCGGAGCACCGGGTCGTCGCCCTTGACGAGGTGCGCGCTCACCGCTCCGCGCCCGCCCCGGCCCTGGCCCGGAGGATCGCCTCGACGGTGCGGCAGACGCGCGTGCTTCCGGCGACGTCGTGCACCCGCACGATCCGACACCCGTGGGCGACTCCGTATGCGACCGCCGCGAGCGAAGCGTCGCGGCGATCGTCGATCTCGAGGTCCAGGAGGTCGCCGAGGAACCGCTTGTTCGATGCCGAGAGGAGCAGCGTGTAGCCGCACGCAGCGAGGACGTCGCTCTCCCGGAGGAGGACGGCGCTCATGGCAGGGGTCTTCCCGAGATCGAGACCGGCGTCGACCGCGATCTGCTCCGGTGCCAGCCCCGCCGCCTCGGCGCGTCGCGCCCGGTCGACCAGGAACTCGCGCACGTCGGCGACGAGGTCGTCGTACTCCGGCTCCGGATCGGGGACGCGTGGCCGGAGGCGGATGTGCGTCGTGATGACGGACGCATCGTGCTCGGCTGCGACGGCGAGGTAGCCGGGGTCGCCGAAGCCGCTGATGTCGTTGCCGACGACCGCGCCGGCGCGGCACGCCTCGTCGAGGACTGCGGCTCGCCAGGTGTCGGCCGAGAGCGGGACATCGAGACGGGCGTGGAGGGCTTCCACGGCAGGGACGAGTCGATCGAGCTCCTCGGCCTCCGTCACCTCGGGTCCGGGCCCGGCCTTCACGCCGCCGATGTCGAGCAGGTCGGCGCCCTGCACGACGAGCTCGTCGGCACGCGCGATCAGCGCGTCGAGGCCGAAGGTTGCGCCACCGTCGTAGAACGAGTCGGGGGTCCGGTTGAGGATCCCCATCACGAGGGTGCGCGTCGACAGGTCGTGGACGACGTCACCGAGGCGGAACGACCAGTGCACGCTCGCGGAGCATACGACGGCGCGCGCGCAGCACCACGACTGCGGCGACCCCGACCAGGGCCGCCGCGCCGCCGGTCGCGACGTCACCGGCGTCGACGGCCAGCGGCACCGATCCGGTCAGGTCGGCCAGGCCCAGGAGGGCCTGCGAGAGGACGCGCGTGGGCACCTGGAGGAGCTCGGCGAGAGCGGGCGCACGGGACCGCACGACCCCGGCGATGACGCCCCCGGTGAGACCCCAGGTCGTCAGCGGTCCGGCCAGCGGCACGGCGAGGAGGTTCGCCGGGAGCGACACGAGCGGGACCGACCCGAACACCGGGAGGAGGACGGGCGCGACGCCGACCTGCGCGGCGACGGTCGTCCCGAGCGACTCACGCAGCCATGCCGGCCCGCGGAGGCGCCGGGCGATCGGCCCCGCGAGCAGCGCGATGCCGAGGCTCGCGCCGCACGAGAGCAGGAATCCCACCGACCGGACGAGGAACGGGTCGACGAGCAGGAGCAGCGCCGCCGCGAGCGCGAGCACCCGGACGCCCTGTGCCGGGCGCCCGAGGTGCGCGGCCAGGACCGCGGTGGCCGCCATGGCGCACGCGCGCAGCACCGACGGCTCCCATCGTGTCATCGCGCCGAACACGAGCAGCGTGGCGAACGTGGCGACGAGACGGGTGCCGCGTCCGGTCCGCCGCAGGAGCGGCCCGATGAGCGCCAGGACGAACGCGACGTTCGCGCCCGACACGGCGAGCAGGTGCGAGAGCCCGGCGTCGCGGAACCGCTCGACGATGGGATCGGGCAGGTCGCGGGTGTCGCCGAGCAGGAACCCGGCGACGAGGGCGCGCTCGGTCGGCTCGAGCACATCCGTGCCTCGCAGGGTGATCGCTCGCGCTCCGTTCGCGACGGTCGCCAGTGGCGACTCCGACTCGGTCGCGTCGAGGAGCTCGAGCGCGTCGAGACGGGCCACCGCATGGCGCCACCGCAGCCGCTGGTCGTAGTCCTCGAGCGGCCGGAGCCAGCCGCGGAGGACCACGCGGTCACCCGCGCCGAGCACTGCGACCCGACCGGCGGCGTCGCCCTCGGCGACCACGAGGACGGTGCGGTGCTCGCGCACGTCGAGCGCGCGCCCGTCGGGCATGCGGACGCGCGCGCGATCGACGCTCACGAGCATCCGTGTCGACCAGCGGAAGCCGTCGGGATCGTCGGTGACCGACGCGACGACGGTGGCGTCGGCCCGAGCGTCGGCCGCGGCCACGATCTCGCCCGACGTCAGCCCGTCGACGGCACGACGCTCGAGCGCGCACCCGAGCAGCGCCAACGCGACGACGAGCAGCACCGCGCGCGCGACGCCGCTGCGGGCGAGGACGCTCGCGCCGGCGAGGGCGAACCCGACGACGAGGACCTCGACGGCGGGTCCGGGGCCGCTCGCGTCCCCGACCAGGATGCCGGTGACGACGGCGAACGGCGCGCAGTACGCGACGCCGCGCTGCACTCAGACCGTGACCAGGTCGACGAGGTCGGCGAACCGCTGCTCCCCGATCCCCCGGACGTCACGGAGCTCCTGCACGCTCTTGAACCCGCCGCGCCGGTCGCGCTCGGCGATGATCGCGGCTGCGAGCGCGGGGCCGATCCCTGGCAGCTCCTCGAGCTGGGGTGACGTCGCCGTGTTGACGTCGAGCAGGCCGCCGGTCGTGCCGCCCGAGCCGTTCGGAGCGCCCCCCGGCGCACCGGGCGCCGCCGTGTCCGGAGCCGGCGGGTCGCCGACCCGCTGCACGAGGATCCGCTGTCCGTCGGTGACCTTTGCCGCGAGGTTCAGCCGGTCGAGGTCGGCCTCGGCGACGGCGCCGCCAGCCGCCTCGATCGCGTCGATCACTCGCGCCCCGGCATCGAGCTCGACGACTCCGGGCGTCGTGACCGCGCCGGCCACGTGGACGACGACCGCGTCGCCGTTCGCCGGAGTCGTCGACGGTGCCGGAGCGCCTCCGGCGGCGCTCCCCGGCGTGGTGGTGACGCTCGCGACGCTCTGGTCGCGGCGCGGCGGGTCGTCGGCGCCCCCGACGCCGACCTGGTACCAGACGACGCCGGCGACGACCGCCGCGATCACGAGCACGACGAGACCCACGCGGGCGTCCCCGCGCCACCCGCTCAGGGCATCGCGGAGGCGCTCCACGGGCCCGTCGGCCATCGGCCGTCGGGGTCTGCGGCCACGAGGGCGGGCGTCGCCCCAGAAGCCCGCGTCGGGGGCGCGAGGGCTCTGACCGGGACGAGACGGCTCACGCGAGATCGGCTCGGACACGCCACCGCGGAAGCCGGGCGGCGCTCGGTGTGACGGAGAGTCGCGCTATGCCACGACGAAGTTGACGAGCCGGCCGGGCACCACGATCACCTTGCGGATCGTGGCGACCTCGAGCGCCTCGGCGATCTTCCCGTCGGCCCGCGCCGCCGCTTCGAGCGCGGCGGCGTCCGCGTCGGCCGGCACCCGGATCCGGGCGCGCACCTTGCCGTTGATCTGGACTGGGATCTCGACCTCGTCGTCGACGAGCAGCGCCGGATCGGCGTCGGGGAACGGCTCGAAGGCGAGCGAGTCCTCGTGACCGAGCCGATGCCAGAGCTCTTCGGCGACGTGCGGCGCCAGCGGCGCGACCATCAGCACCAGCGGCTCTGCCACCTCGCGCGGCGATCCGCCGTCCTCGCTCACCTGGGTCAGGCGATTGTTGAGCTCGGTGAGCCGGGCGATCGCGGTGTTGAACTTGAGCTCCTGCATGTCGTCGCGGACCTGCGCGACCGTGCGGTGCAGGAGCTTCCGGGTGTCGCCGTCGGCCGGCGTGTCGCCAACTCGCGAATCGCCGCTGTCCTCGTCGACGAGGTTGCGCCACAGGCGCTGGAGGAAGCGGTGCACCCCGACGATGTCAGCCGTGCTCCATGGCCGACTCGCGTCGAGCGGCCCCGTCGACATCTCGTAGAGGCGCAGGGTGTCAGCGCCGAAGTCACGGTAGATGTCGTCGGGCGTGACGACGTTCTTCAGGCTCTTGCCCATCTTGCCGA
>JBBDWT010000071.1:0-5809 GCA_040902705.1 Acidimicrobiia bacterium
ACACGCTGCGCGTCGGTCATCTTCCGTGTCGTGTGCCGGAAGTCGAACTCCGCGAGGTAGCGGTGAAGGTGCTCCGGTGAGACGTGGTGGTGCGTCCCGTCGATGGACCGCTTCAACTGGGAGAAGAACGACTCGACCGGGTTCGTTGTCACGTCGCCGCGCACGTACTCACCGTGTCCGTGGTTGACGGCCTCGTGGCCGAGTCCCATCCAGCGGCCGACCATCTTGTAGCCCTGGTGCTCGTCGGTGAACAGCCGTGCGCGGTCGACGTCGACTTGGGCCATGATGGTGCTCGCCAAGGTGTCGGCGGTGACGGAGGGGACCACGCGTGAGCGTGCTTCGCCGGTCTCCTGATTGATGAGCGTCACCACCGGCGTCTTGGGCGGGACGATCTTCTCGACCTTCCCCGCACCTTGGAACGAGCCGTGCTTCTTGCGCGTCTTGCCACCAATGTAGGCCTCGTCCGCGACCACGGTTCCGACCATCGGGAGCAACGCGCCGGGCTCGGCTTTCATCGCCTCGCGGATGCGCTGCGTCATGTACCACGCCGACTTGGGAGTCAGTCCGTACTTGCGCTCGATCTCCCGCGCCGCGACCCCGTTCTTCGAGGCGCACATCTCGACCACGACGAACAGCCACGTACGCACGGGGATCTTGGTCCCGTGGAAGATTGTCCCGGTGAGGACGGAGAACTGCTTGCGGCACTCGGCGCACTTCCACACCCGCCGCGGCGACACCTTCCCCGTCCGCGTCTTGCGCCCCTCGCCTTGAGGGTTGAGGAAGTACGGCATCTTGGCGGTGCCGCAGTGAGGGCAGACGGGACGGTCCGGCCAGCGCAGCTCTTCCAGCACCTCGTACGCGGCAGCCTCGTCGGGGATGCGAGCGGCAAGCGCCGGGATGCTCAACCCGAGGGGGTTTGTCATGTCCCCATCATCGTCCTCGCCCGTGGGTTTGTCAAGTCACACATCGTGTCGCACGTCACGTCACACATCGTGAACATCCCATGGAGCCGTCCTCCTCGGTCGATCCGGTGCGATAGGGAGCGATCGCACCAGATCTCGTGCCAAGTCACCGGTTGGTCCGTTGCCAACAGTGTGACGATCAGAGGACGTGCCGACCTGAGGAGCGCTTCCTCAGATCCGGGAGATCCCCGGAGCTCGGGCTACCTCCCCCGCTGGGCGATGTCGGCGGCCAGCGCGGAGAGGTCCTTCTCCACCGCGGGCGTGATGGGCGAGCCGCCGCCGGACCCCCCGGCCGGGAACCACTGGAGGGAGAAGCCGAGATCGTCGGAGGCGGCGACCTCGACGACGGAGACCGGCCGTTGGACGAAGCCCGCCTTGCCGATCTCGAGGCTCTCGACCCCGGAGCCGGCGATCTGGGCGTTGGCGCGGTCGCTCTCGACCACGTCGACGGCGTTGGCGAGCGACGTCAGCGCCGGGAACACGATGTTCGCCCCGAGCGTGCCGACCGGGGCCGCCGGGTCACCCACCACGTAGCTGCAGTCGGTGGTGATCGGGCTCCCGCCCGCGGTGGGATCGACCGTGACCGGAGCGCCGAGCACCTTCGCGACCTGCGCCTCGCCGAGGAGCGAGCACGGTTGGGTGACGTCGATCTTCGGGCCCTTCGGGAGGTTCGACGCATTGGGCGCCCCACCGTCGTCGCCCCCACCACACGCGGCGGCGAGCAGCGCCACCACGACGCCGCTCACCACGACCGACTTCCGCAGACGCACGTGCCCTGGCCCCATCGGCTGCGCAGACTAGCGGCGCGCGGGCTTCAGGACGGGTCCGAGGAGCTCGCCGCGGACGAGGCGGCGCACCTCGTCGGGGTCGTCGAGGTCCCATCGGCCCGGTGTGCCGATGAGCGAGAGCAGCATCCGGGCGACGTAGTCGGCGGCGAGATCGAGGTCCGCGTCGGGTCGGAGCCGGCCGGTGTCGCGCTCGGCCTCGAGGAGCGGACGCAGGTACGCCGTGATGAAGCGCAGCACGCGGTGCTGCTCGATCGTCATCAGCGGGAGCAGCGCCTCGGGCTCGGTGGCCAGCACCTTCTGGAGCACGGTGTGCTCCACCACCGATCGGTGCGCGAACGCGAGGCCGCGCTCGAGCCGGTGCTCGAGGTCGGGTGCGTCGGCCACCGCGTCGGCGAGCCGCACGAAGAAGCGGTTCATCTCCCACCCGACCGTCTCGCGGAGCAGCTGATCGCGCCCGCCCGGGAAGAGCCGGTAGATCGTCGCCCGCGAGAGTCCCGATGCGCGTGCGACGTCGTCGACGGTCGTCTTCGAGAGCCCGAAGCGCCCCACGCACTCGTAGGCGCCCTCGTAGACCCGGTCGCGCTGCTCCGACGCCGGATCGGGTTTGGGGCGCACCCCTCCGCCCGTCGTCCCGGTCATCGGGCGCTATCCCCCGAGCAGCGCGTCGAGACCGATCGTCAGGCCCGGATGGTCGTGCACCGCGCGGACCGCGAGCAGCACGCCGGGCATGAACGAGGTCCGGTCGTAGGAGTCGTGGCGGATCGAGAGCGTCTGGCCCGTCGTGCCGAGCAAAACCTCCTGGTGCGCGACGAGCCCGCGCAGGCGCACCGAGTGCATCCGGATCCCGCCCGGCCCCTCACCGCCGCGCGCGCCCTCGACCGCGACGGTCTCGGTCGGGTCGGGTGCCCAGTTGGGCGACCCCTCCACCATGCGCTGCGCGGTGAGCATCGCCGTGCCCGACGGCGCGTCGATCTTCTCGTCGTGGTGGAGCTCGATGATCTCCGCCGTCTCGAAGTACGGCGCGGCCATCTCGGCGAAGCGCATCATCAGCACGGCGCCGATCGCGAAGTTGGGGGCGATGACCGCATTCGCCTTGCTGGCGTCGAACCGGCGTTGCAGCTCGGCGAGGTCGTCGTCGCTGAAGCCCGTGGTCCCCACGACGGCGTGCACATCGTGCTGCGCGCACCACCGCAGGTTCTCGCGGGCCGCGTCGAGGATGGTGAAGTCGACGGCCACGTCCGCGCCGGCGTCGGCGATTGCGCTGGACGACCGTGCGACCTGGAGGCCTGTATCGGGGACCCCGAGCTGGCGCAGGTCGATCCCACTGTGGAACGGGTCGACCGCGGCCACGAGCTCGAGCTTCGGGTCGGACGCGACCGCCCGGCACACGGTCGACCCCATCCGGCCGCCCGCACCGAACACGCCGACGCGGATGGCCCCCTCGCTCATGCTCCCCGCTCCCGGCCACGCGGGCCGGGCCGCTCGGGCCCCGCTCGCTGCACCGCACGATACGTGCAGTGCGAACGCTCGCTCATGCTCGCAGGGTAGTGAACGCGCGCCGGTCGAAGGCTGCCGGATCCACGGGCCCGACGACCGCGAGGGTCCGCTCCGGCGGCGCGAGGACCCGCTCGACGACACGGGCGATGTCGTCGCTCTCGACCCGGCCGACCTCGGCGACGAGCTCGTCGAGATCGGGGACCTCCCCGAGGACCAGCTCGCTTCGACCCAGACGGTGCATGCGCGAGCTCGAGCTCTCGAGCCCGAGCGCGAGCGAGCCCTGGAGATGGCCCTTCGCGGCGTCGAGCTCACGGTCGCTGATCCCGCCGTCGGTGACGAGGCGCTGAAGCTCCATGTCGACCACCGACAGCAGCTCCTCGAGGCGTTCCGGTGCCGTGCCGGTCGCGACCGCGAGCGAACCGGTCTCGTCGAACGTGGCCCGGTACGAGTAGACGGAGTACGCGAGACCCCGGCGCTCGCGCACCTCCTGGAAGAGGCGCGACGACATCCCGCCGCCGAGCGCCTGGTTCAAGACCGAGAGGGTGTACCGGTCGGGGTCGTCGCTGCGCAGCGCCCGCATGCCGAGGACGGCGTGGGCCTGCTCGGTGTCGCGTTCGAGCACCGCGATCGGCAGGGGCGCGGGCTCGCCGGGCCACGCGTCGCGCGCGGGGCGAGTCCCGTGGGCACGTGTGAGGCCGCGCTCGACGAGCGCGACCACGTCGTCGTGCTCGAGGTTGCCGGCCGCCGCCACGACCACGTTGCTCGGGTGGTAGTGCGCGCCGTGGAAGGCGGCGATGTCGCTCGGCGTCATGCGGTCGATCGACTCGGGTGATCCGATCACCTCGCGTCCGATCGCGTGCTCCGGGAAGATCGCGCCGGCGAACAGCTCATGGACCATGTCCTCGGGCGCGTCGTCGCGCATCCGGATCTCCTCGAGGATGACCTGACGCTCCGAGTCGACATCTTCCTGGCGCAATGCCGGCGTCCACACGATGTCGGACAGGATCTCGATCGCGAGCTCGAGCCGGTCGTCGGGGACACGCACGTAGTAGCTCGTGAGCTCGGGCGCGGTGAACGCGTTCATGTCGCCCCCGCACGACTCGACGGTCTCGGCGATCTCGGCCGCGCTCCGCCGCTCGGTGCCCTTGAACAGCAGGTGCTCGAGGAAGTGGCTCGCGCCCGAGATCTCATCGGACTCGTCGCGCCCGCCCGTGCCGACCCAGAAGCCGACCGCGGCCGACCGCAGACCGGGCATCGACTCGGTCACGACGCGCAGGCCGGAGTCGAGCCGGGTCCGCCGGATCGCGGACCCGGCCACCTCCGCGTGTGTCATCACTCGATCATCGGCGCGCCCGGCGGCCGGGTTGAGGGGAGCATGCGGCTGTCGTTGCGGCCCGAATCGACGCGGGAGTCGACGCGGGGGTCGAGGCGGGAGTCGGGGCCGACGTCAACGACGGCGTCGACCGCCGCCACCGCCGCGGCGACCGCCGCCGCCACCACCGCCGCCGCCACCACGGCTCACCTCGGCGGGGCCGAGGTCGCCGAACTCCTCGCGGGCCTGGTTCTCCCACTGGTCCTCGAACGACGCGACGTCCGCCTGGTCCGGCTTGGCAGCCCCGGAGTCGCTCGACTCACGCGGCTCACGCGGCTCACGCGGGCGGCGGCTCTCGCCGCCGTCGCGGCCGCCACCATTTCCGCTCGAGCCGCGGCCGGCGTCACGACCCGACGGCGCGTCGTCGCCCGCAGGCGCGTTGGCGAGGCTGAGCGAGAGCTTGCCGGAGTTGTCGATGTCGTCGACTCGCACCTCGACCTCGTCGCCGAGGTTGAGCACGTCCTCGACCCTGTCGATGCGCTTGCCGCCACCGATCTTCGAGATGTGCAGCAGGCCGTCGCGGCCCGGAAGGACGTTCACGAACGCACCGAACTTGGTGATGTTCACGACCTTGCCGTTGTAGACGACGCCGAGCTCGGCGGTCGGCGGGTCGAGGATCAGCTCGATCCGGCGACGCGCCTCCTCGACCGCGGTCGACTCCTTGGAGCCGATCGACACGGTGCCCACGACACCGTCGTCGGACACCGACACGTCCGCACCGGTCTCCTGGGTGATCGTGTTGATCACCTTGCCCTTCGGGCCGATGACCTCTCCGATCTTGTCGATCGGGATCTCGATGCTGATGATCTTCGGTGCGGTCGGGCGCACGTCGTCGCGCGGTGCGGCGATCGCGCCCGCCATCACCTCGAGGATCTTCAGCCGGGCGTCGCGGGCCTGGAGCAGCGCCTGCGCGAGCACGTCGGCCGGGATGCCGTCGATCTTGGTGTCGAGCTGGAGCGCGGTGACCGCATCGGCGGTGCCGGCGACCTTGAAGTCCATGTCGCCGAACGCATCTTCCTGACCGAGGATGTCGGTGAGAGTCACGTACTTGCCATCGTGGAGCACGAGGCCCATCGCGATGCCGGCGACGGGCGCCTTCAGCGGCGTGCCGGAGTCCATGAGCGCCATGCTCGAACCGCACACCGACGCCATCGACGTCGAGCCGTTCGACGACAGCACGTCGGAGACGA
>JBBDWT010000072.1:0-34238 GCA_040902705.1 Acidimicrobiia bacterium
GTCAGAAACATGCGCTGAGCGCATGTTTCTGACGCCAAAAGCGCTCTACGGGGTGTACTAGGCGCGGAGCTCGTGCTTGAGGACCTTGCCCGCCGGGTTGCGCGGGAGGGCGTCGACGAGCTCGAGCTGCTCGGGCACCTTCTGCTTCGCGAGCCCCGCGTCGGTCAGGTAGTCGAAGAGCTCGGCGAGCTCGGGCAGGTCGTCGGCGTCGGTCGGCACGACCACCGCGCACGCGCGCTCCCCCGTCTTCGTGTCGGGCAGCCCGACGACCGCGGCGTCGGCGATCTTGGGGTGCGCGAACAGCAGGTCCTCGACCTCCTTGGCCGAGATGTTCTCGCCGTGACGGATGATGATGTCCTTCACCCGTCCGGTGATGAGCACGTGGCCGTGACGGTCGAGCTTGCCGAGGTCGCCGGTTCGGAACCAACCCTCCTCGTCGAAGGCGTCAGCATCGAGTGACGCGTCGAGGTACCCGCGGAACACCTGCGGGCCCTTCGCGCGGATCTCGCCCTCTTCGCCCTCGGCGGCGACCGTGCCGTCGAGCTTGACGAACCGCAGCTCGACACCCGGCGTCGGCGTGCCCTCGGTCTCGGCGAGCAGCTCGTCGCTGTCGCGCACCGTCGCCATCGTGAGGATCGGCGTCTCCGTCAGCCCGTAGCCCGACACGATCCCCGACCCGCCGAGCTCGGCCTTCACCTCGTAGTGCAGCTGTGGCGGCTTGGGCGCGCCCCCGCCCGGGTACGCACGCGCTTCCGGGAACAGCGGCGTGTCGGGCTGGTCGCGCTGCGCCGCGAGGTACGCCATGTGGAACGGCGTGCCCGCACCCGCGAGCGTCACGCGCTCGCGCTGGAGCACAGGGATCGCCGTCGCGGGCACGAACGCCTCGACGAAGATGCACATGCACCCCGTGATCAGCATCGTGTACAGCCAGCCGATGCCTCCGATATGCGTGAACGGGAACACCATCGCGGCGCGGTCGTCGCCCGTGATCTCGAGTGCTTCGATCATCCCGATGGCCGAGGCCTTCACCGTGAGATCGGTGTGGCGCGCGCCCTTCGGATCCGCGGTCGTGCCCGACGTGTAGAAGATCCACCGGACGGGCGCGGTGTCGGCCGTCACCGGCTCCGGGGGCGCCGGAAGCGTCGACGGATCGCCGTCGGGGAGCTGCTTGTCGACGACGAGCACCTCGAGCCCGGCCTGATCCTCGGCGATGTCGCGCGCCTCTGCCTCGAACGCGCGCCCGCGCCACTCCGACGGGACGATGAGTAGCTTCGCTCCCGTCTGGCCCGCGATGAAGCGCATCTCGCGCGGCCCGAGAATCGGCAGCATCGGGTTCTGGATCGCACCGAGACGCGCGAGCGCGGCGACGAGCACCGCCGACTCGAGCCACGTCGGGAGCATCCACGACACGTTGACGTCGGGCCCGACCCCGAGCGCGTACAGCCCCGCCGCGGCGCGCTCGGCCGCGTCGCGGAACTCGGCGGCCGTGAGCACGCGCCCGTCCTCGTCGATCGCGAGCACCTGGTCGGGCGTCTCGGCCGCGCGCGCCTCGACGAGCTCCCACAGGCCCTTGTCGTCGGCCATCACCGCTCCCCCAGGCGCATCGCACCGGTCGCCTCGATCGCCTCGCCCGGCGCGATCAACCGCACGTCAACCCGCCGTCCATGCTCACGATCTGACCCACCATGTACCGACCTTCGTCGGAGGCCACGAACGCGATCAGCGCCGCGACCTCTTCGGGCTCTGCGTACCCGAGCGGTGACGTGATGTTGACGAAGTCGTCGGGCGATGCACCCTCGGGGAAGCCCCACGTGTTGATCATCGGGGTGTTCATGCCACCCGGCGCGACCGCGTTCACGCGAACGCCCCGCGCGCGGTACTCGAACCCGAGCGCTCGGGTGAGGTTGACCACCCCGCCCTTCGACGCGCAGTACGCGGCCGAGTACATCTGACCCATGAGGCCGGCGTTCGACGCGATGTTCACGATCGACCCGCCGCCGCCGAGCATGTGCGGCAGCGCGGCCCGGCACATGAAGAAGGTGCCGGTGAGGTTCACCGCGACGATCTTCTCCCAGCTCTCCGGGTTCTCCTCCTCGGACCGCCCGAACTTGCCGACGCCGGCGCAGTTCACGAGCACCTGCGGACGGCCCAGGTCGTTCGCCACCGCGGCGACCGCGGCCTCGACCGACCCGAAGTCGCTCACGTCGGCTGCGTACGGCCGCGCGGTGTGCCCGTCGGCCTCGATGCCCTTCGCGGTCTCGCCCGCGGCCCCCTCGTCGAGGTCGACCACCGCCACCAGCGCCTCCTCGTCGGCGAGCCGGCGGGCCGTCGCCCGGCCCAGACCGGAGCCTGCTCCCGTCACGATCGCGACCCGGTCGGTGAAGCGCGCCATGGTTCCTCCTGTGTCGACGGACTCGCGAGCGTGGCCGGCGGAATCTAACAACCCGTCAGATGCCCGACCACACCCCGGTACAGTCGCCCGCCGTGACCGACACCCGCCTCGTCGCGGACCTCCTCCGTGACGCGGCTGCGGCGCACCCCGACCGTGACGCGTACGTGCACGGCGAGAAGCGCTCGACGTACGCATGGCTCGACCGCGCCGCCGATGGCTTCGCCGCGACCCTCCTCGACCTCGGGGTCGAGCGCGGGGACGTCGTCGTGCTGATGCTCCCCTCCTCGACCAAGTTCGCCGTCTGCTACCTCGGGGCCCTGCGGGTCGGCGCGATCACCTCGGCGATCAACCTCCGGCTCGGCGCGAACGAGGCCGCGAGCATCATCGACCGCACCGATCCGAAGGTGACGGTCGTCGGCGACGGCGCGACGGTGCCACCCGGCCCCGACCCCGGGCACCTCCTGCCCGTCACCGCGCTGAAGGAGGCGTTCGGCGCCGATCCGCCGGCGACGCTCCCGCGGCTGGACGCGTCCGACCCGACGTGCATCGTCTGGACCAGCGGCACCACCGGCGCGCCGAAGGGCGCGGTGTACGACCACGAGCGCCAAGCCGCGATCTCGCGCAACGTCGGCGAGCTGACCCGCCCGGGCGACCGCCGCCTCGTCGTGCTGCCCTTCCCGCACGTCGGCTACATGACGCGCATGTGGGACGAGCTTGCGAACGTCACCACGATCGTGCTCGGCACCGATCCGTGGTCGGCCGCCGAGACCCTGCGCATCATCCGCGACGAGAGCATCACCATGGGCACCGGGGTGCCGACGCAGTGGCAGCTCGTCCTCGAGCACCCCGACGTCGCGCGCACCGACTTCTCGACGCTGCGCGTCGCCGGCATCGGGGCCGCAGCCATCCCGCCCGACCTGGTGCGCCGGATGCGCGAGGTGCTCGGCTGCCCGGTGATCACGCGCTACACGTGCACCGAGGCGGGCGTCACGACGAGCACGCTCGTCACCGACTCCCCCGAGGTGATCGCCACGACCGTCGGGCGCCCCACGCCCGACGTCGAGCTGCGGATCATCGACCCGGTGACCGGAGCGGACCGGCCCGACGGCGAGGTGGGTGAGATCCTCAGCCGCTCCCCCGCGATGATGGCGGGCTACTGGCGCGACCCCGAGCTGACGGCGACCGTCATCGACGCCGAGGGATGGCTGCACACGGGCGACCTGGGTGTGATCGGCGCCGACACCAACCTGCGGATCGTCGGGCGCCTCAAGGAGATGTACATCCGCGGCGGGTACAACGTGTACCCGGCGGAGGTGGAGGCCGCCCTGTCGGAGCACCCGGCGATCGCCCGGGTCGCCGTGCTGGGCGCCCCCGACCCCGTGCTCGGGGAGATCGGCGTCGCGTGCGTCGTCCCCGAGCCCGGCGCCGATCCCCACGCGCTCGACCACGACACCCTGCGAGGCTGGTGCCGTGAGCGCATCGCCGACTACAAGGCACCCGACCTCATCGTGATCCTCGACGAGCTGCCCATGACCGCGATGCTCAAGGTCGACACGCGCGCCCTCTTCGAGAGCATCCCGAGCGACGCACCGAGACCCGAGCCGACACCCGACCCGAACACCGAGAAGGAGCCGACAGCCACGTGAACGTCTCCGAGAAGCGCTACCAGCGCCCCGACGTCCCCCGCGACGACCGCCAGATCCGGGTGGGGTCCCTGCTCTTCACCATGGTCGAGCCCCACAAGGGCCACGAGGTCGCGTACAACCGCTGGTACGAGCGCGACCACTTCTACGCGGGCTGCATGGTCGGGAAGTGGCAGTTCGCCGGCGGTCGCTTCATCGCGACGAAAGACTGCAAGGCGAAGCGCTACCCCGCCGACTCGGTGATCACCCCCGACCCGAGCGTCGGCTCCTACCTCGCCATCTACTGGGTGCTCGACGGCCACCACGACGAGTGGAACGAGTGGGGTGTCGAGCAGGTCAACTGGCTGCACGCCAACGATCGCATGTTCAACGAGCGCGACCACATCCACACGGCGCTGTACGGGTACGCGGGCGAGGCCAACGCGCCGGGCAGCGACATGCCCATCGAGCTCGCGCTCGACCGCAGCTACGGCGGGATCGCGGTGCTGATCGGCGAGATGGCCGATGGTGTCGACGGGACCGCCGTGACCGCGTGGCTCCAGGGCCTCCCGTGCCCCGCCGACGTCGCGCTCATCGGCACGCCGCTGCCGCTGCGCGACGACCGCCCCGGTGACGTGCCCGACACCCAGGCCGCGGGCCGCGTGCTCGTCGTCGGGTTCCTCGAGGGCGACCCGCTCGCCACGTGGGACTCCACCTGGGCGGAGCTCGGCGACCAGTTCGCGGCTGCCGGGCTCGGCACCGTCGTCTTCGCGTCGCCGTTCCTGTCGACCGTCCCGGGTACCGACACCTACATCGACCAGCTCTGGTAGCCGGTGATCGACCGGCTCCGCGGCGGACCGCCGCTGCACGACGTCGGCGAGGAGCCCGACGTCCGCTTCACCTACGCGAACGAGCGCACGTTCCTGGCGTGGAGCCGGACGTCGCTCGCGCTCGTCGTGACCGGCATCGCCGCGACGCAGTTGCTGCCCGAGCTCGACATTCAGGGATCACGGCGGCTCATCGGGATCCCGTTGATCGTGCTCGGCGGTGTGCTCGCGCTCGTGAGCTACCGCCACTGGTACGCCAACGAGCGCGCGATGCGGCTGCGCCAGCAGCTCCCGCCGTCGTACATGACGGCGGTGCTCGCAGTCGGGATCGCGATCACCGCGGTGATCGCCACCGCCGTCGCGATCGTCGAATGACCACGCTCGGCGATCCCCTCAGAGATCCGGACGGCGAGCGGGCCGACGGCCTCTTCACCGAGCGCACCGAGCTGGCATGGACGCGCAGCGGGCTCGCGTTGCTGGCCGCGTTCGCGATCCTCGCGCGGCGCGTCTGGACGACCGGCCCGCAGACGGAGCACGCGCTCGTGCTGGCGTTGTTCGCGATCGCCACGTTGGGTTGGGCGTTCGGCATCCTCGGTCGGGCCATGCGTCACCGAGCGCGTGCCGAGCCGAGGCCGCGGAGCGCACGCGAGCTCTTCGCCGTCGCCGCCGGCACCAGCGCGCTCGCCGGCGCGGGGCTCGTCGTCGCCCTGATCGACGTCTGACCCCGGCTACCTTCAGCCCCTCATGCGGATCGACCACTACCTGCGCGCCGACCTCGCCGACGTCCCCGCAACGGCCAGCGGTCTCGAGGAGCTCGGGTTCGACGGGCTCTACACCGCGGAGGGGCCGCACGAGCCGTTCTTCCCGCTGGCGGTCGCGGCGGGCCACACGACGCGCGCCACGCTCTTCACGAACATCGCGATCGCGTTCGCGCGCAGCCCCATGGACCTCGCGCAGATGGCCGACGGGCTGCAGCGCGTCTCGGGCGGGCGGTTCGTGCTCGGGCTCGGCTCGCAGATCCGCCCGCACATCGAGAAGCGCTTCTCGATGACGTGGAGCCGGCCGGTGGCACGGATGCGGGAGATGGTCCAGGCGATCAAGGCGATCCAGACGTCGTGGGCCGAGACGACGCGCCTCGAGTACCGCGGCGAGATCTACCACCACACGCTGATGACACCGATGTTCGACCCCGGCCCGAACCCACACGGCCCGCCGCCGGTCTGGGTCGCGGGGCTCGGGCCGAAGATGACGCAGTGCGCGGCGACCGTCGCCGACGGGCTGCTCGTGCACCCCTTCCACACCGATCGGTTCATCCGCGACCACGTCACACCTGCGGTCACCGCCGGGCTGGCCGAGAGTGGACGCGACCGCGCCGCGTTCACCGTCTCCGCCACCCCGATCGTGTGCACCGGCGCGACCGACGACGAGATGGCCGAAGCGCGCACTCGGGTGCGCGGGCTGCTCGGCTTCTACGGTTCGACGCCCGCGTACCGCGTCACGCTCGACGCGCACGGCTGGGGCGAGCTCCAGGGCGAGCTGAACCGGCTCACCAAGGAAGGGCGGTGGGACGACATCTCCGAGGTGCTGCCCGACGAGGTCGTCGACACGATCGCGGTCTGCTGTCGGCCCGAGGAGGTCGCCGACCGGCTGCGCGCCCGCTACGCCGACGCCGTCGACCGCGTCGGGCTCTCGATGCCGTACGAGGCGAGCCGCGACACGCTCGCCGCGATCGTGGCAGGCTTCCGCCGCTGACCGACTCTTCCAGGGGGCACACGAAATGCCGAAAGGGATCTTCCTCGCGCTGTCGAATCCGACGAGCGACGACGTCCACGACGAGTTCAACCAGTGGTACGACGACGTGCACGCCAAGGAGGTGCTCGCGCTCGACGGCGTGAACTCGTGCCGGCGCTTCAAGCTCGCGTCGTCACAGATCATGCCGGGTGACGACGCTGCCGGGCGCCAGTACCTCGCGCTCTACGAGGTCGAGGTCGACGACTGGACGAAGTTCGCGGAACAGATGCAGGCCGGCTTCGGCGACGGGCGCATCACGATCAACGCCGACGTGCTCCAGCTCGACCCGATGGTCATGACCATGGTGTTCGAGGAGATCAGCCCGGAGGTCAAGGCCTGAGGCCGGCTTCGACGCCGTCCCCGGGCCGCGCCGCTGGCGGGAATATGCCCCCCGGGGTATCACGTTCTCCGAGGTGTAGGGCCGGTCCCGTCCGGTCCGCACGCTGGAGGTGGCGATGTACTTCCGTCAGTACGAGCTCGGATGCCTGTCGCTGTTCAGCTATCTCGTCGGCGACGAGACGACCGGACGCGCGGTGGTGGTCGATCCCCAGCGTGACGTGTCGCAGTACCTCGCGGATGCCGAGGCGCACGGCCTCACGATCGAGCGCGTGATCGAGACGCACTTCCACGCTGACTTCCTCTCCGGCCACCTCGAGCTCGCGGAGGCCACCGGCGCGGCCATCTCCTACGGCGAGGACGCCCGCGCCGACTTTCCGATCGAGACGCTGCGCGACGGCGAGCGGCTGTCGCTCGGCAACGTCAACCTCGAGATCCTCGCCACCCCGGGCCACACGCCCGAGTCGATCTCGGTCGTGGTGCGCGAGACCGTCGACGCCGAGCCATGGGGCGTGCTGACGGGCGACGCGCTCTTCATCGGCGACGTGGGTCGCCCCGATCTCCTGGCGTCGATCGGCTGGACGGCCGACCTGTTGGCGCGCCGCCTGTACCGATCGCTGCACGACAAGCTGCTCCCGCTCCCCGACGAGACGCGCGTCTACCCCGCCCACGGCGCGGGCTCCGCGTGCGGCAAGTCGATGTCGACGGAGTCGGTCTCGACGATCGGCGAGCAACGACGAACGAACTACGCGCTCCAGCCGATGACCGAGGACGACTTCGTCGAGACGGTGCTCCAGGGACAGTCGGTCGCACCCCTCTACTTCTCGTACGCGGCCGACAGCAACCGCCGAGAGCGACCGTTGCTCGATGACCACGAGCCGGTGCGCCGCCTCGACCTCGACGACGTGCTCGCCGCCCAGCAGGAGGGCGCGGTCGTGCTCGACACGCGCACCCCCGAGGCCTTCGCCACCGGTCACGTGCGCGGCTCACTGCACGTGAGTCTCGACGGGCGCTTCGCGGAGTACGCCGGCGACGTCGTGCGACCCGACCAGCAGGTCGTGCTCGTCGCCGACGCCGGCCGTGAGACCGAAGCCAAGGTGCGCCTCGCGCGAATCGGCTTTGATGCAGTCGTCGGGGCGTTCGTGGACCCGGAGGCCTCGCTCGCGGAGCGTCCCGAGCACGCGGCGCGCGCCGCCCGGGTGAGCGCCACCGACCTCGCGGAGTGGCGAGCATCGGACCCCTCGGTCCAGGTCGTCGACGTGCGGAACCCCACCGAGCAGGAGGACGGCATGGTGCCCGGCGCACGCTCGGTGCCGCTCGCGACGCTGCTCGACCGCGTCGGCGAGCTCGACCCCGGGCGGCCCACGGTCGTGTACTGCGCAGGCGGCTACCGGTCGTCCATCGGAGCTTCCGTGCTGCGCGCGCACGGCTTCACGAGCGTGGCCGACATCCTCGGTGGCATCACGGCCTGGCGCTCGGTCGGGCTCCCGGTCGACACACCACACGAGCCGCGCGAGCCCCGACCCGTGCCGACACCCGCCTCCTGAGCCCCGTCCGATGAGGGGACTGCTCGCGTCGCCGCTGGGGTTCCTGATCGGGGTCTCCCTCGGAGCCCTCGGCGGCGGTGGGTCGATCCTCGCGGTCCCGGTGCTCGTCTACGCCGCCGGGCAGTCGCCCAAGGCGGCCACCGCGACGAGCCTGCTGCTGGTCGGCACCGCCGCGCTCGTCGGCATGGGCGCGCATTCCCGAGCCGGGCGTGTGCACTTCCGTACCGGCGTCGTCTTCGGCCTGGCCGGCATCGGCGGGTCGCTGGCCGGCACCGCGCTCAACGAGCGGCTCGATCCCGACGTGCTGCTGCTCGGCTTCAGCATGCTGATCCTGGTCGCTGCGTGGCGGATGCTCACCGGGTGTCCGACCTGCACCCAGGTCGGCGAGCAGCTGGCGATCGAGGGGACGGGCGGCCCGACGACCGACACGCGTGTCGCCGTCGCGCGCCGCGTCGGCAGCCGCCTGACCGTTCGCACTGCCCTCATGATCCTCGCCGCGGGCACCGTCGTCGGCTTCCTGACCGGGCTCTTCGGCGTCGGCGGCGGCTTCGTGATCGTCCCGGCGCTGACCCTGCTGCTCGGCATGTCGATGCCCGATGCGATCGGCACGTCGCTGCTCGTCATCGCGATCAACTCCGCCGTGGGACTGCTCGCGCGGATCGGGTCGAGCACCATCGACTGGAGCGTCGCGGCGCCGTTCACGATCGCGGCGATCCTCGGCGTCCTCACGGGCAAGCGCATCGCGGATCGCCTCGACGCCAAGCGCAGCCTTCGGTGGTTCGCCACGCTGCTGGTCGTGATCGCCGTCTTCACCGCGGCCCAGGCCGCGCTCGCGCTCTGGGGCTGACGTGTGCCATCGTCGCTGGTCGGAACGGGAGGCGACATGCGCATCGGGGTGTTCGTCAGCGAGACCAGCGCGGAGCAGACGGGCGTGGATGCGCTGCTCGCCGACGCAGCTGCGGCGGACGCCGACGGCTTCGCCACGGCGTGGGTGCCGCACATCCCGTGGAGCCTCGACGGGCTGAGCGCGCTCACCCTGGCTGCGCGCGTCACCGGGCGGATCGAGCTCGGGACCGCGGTCATGCCCACGTACACGCGCCACCCGCTGGCGATGGCCCAGCAGGCCCTGTCGACACAGTCCGCGGCGGGCGGCCGCGCGGTGCTGGGCGTCGGGCCGTCGCACCAGGTCGTGGTCGAGGGAATGTACGGCCTCTCCTACGAGAAGCCCATCCGCCATGTGCGGGAGTACGTCGAGGTGCTCGACGCCGCGTTCGCCGGCTCCGGCCAGGTCGACGTCGAGGGCGAGCTCTACACCGTCCATTCGATGCTGCGCGTCCCCGGCGCCGACTCGATGCCGATCTTGCTCGCCGCGCTGGCGCCGCTGATGTTGCAGCTCGCCGGGGAGCGCACCGCGGGCACGATCACCTGGATGGCCGACGAACGTGCGCACGCCGAGCACGTCGTGCCCCGGATCACCGATGCAGCGTCGGCCGCAGGACGATCCGCACCGCGCGTCGTCGCAGGACTGCCGGTCGCCGTGCACGACGACGCCGACGAGGCCCGGGCGCGCGCGGCGCGCGTCTTCAGCGTCTACACGCAGATCCCCACCTATCAGCGGATCCTCGGCCGCGGCGACGCCGGGGGCCCGGCCGACGTGTGCATCGTCGGCGACGAGGCGGCCGTCACCGAACGCCTCCGCGCCTACCGCGACGCCGGGGTCACCGACCTCGCGGCGACGATCATGCCCGTCGGTGCGGACGAGGAGGCGCGCGCCGCGTCGCGTCGTCGCACGTGGGAGCACCTCGCGTCCCTCGCCCCCGAGCTCTAGGCCGGGCCGACCCACCCCTGCCTCCACCCGGTCGCCGCGTTGGCACGCTCAGGCGTACTGGAGACGCTCAACGCGCCAACGGCGGAACGCGATCGTGCGGAATGGGGACGTGCGCTAGATCGACGTGACGTCGGGGAGGATGTGGTCGCGGAACGCGGCGAAGCCGGCGAGCATCTGGGCGCGGGTCTCGCCCGGCACCGTGATGGTCGCGTACGTGACACCGGCCGCCGCGAGCGCCGCGATGCTCGCGACGACCCCCTCGGCGTCGATCGCGGCGTTGTTGAACATGTCGAGCCCCATCGGCATGAACACGATCTCGACGGGGGCGGTGCGCCCGTGCTCGGCGGCCAGGGCGTGCAGCTCCCGGATCCGCTCGCCGAGATCGTCGAGCGTCTCCAGGCCCGGCGTGTGCAGCCGCTTGCTCGCCTTGGCCGGGCTCGGCATCGGCGACCACCCGTCGGCGAGCTCGACCGCCCGCCGCACCGCCCGCTTGGCGTTGCCCCCGATCCAGATCGGCGGGCCGCCTGGCTGCGCCGGCGTCGGCAGCATCGTGTTGCCGGGCGCGTCGAAGCCCCGGCCCTCCATCACCACGCTCTCGCCGGTCCACGCGGCGCGCATCGCCCGGATCGCCTCGTCGGTGCGCTCGTTACGCTCCGCGAACGGCACCCCCAGCGCGGCGAACTCCTCCTCGAGGTACCCGGCCCCGATGCCGAGGATCACCCGACCGCCGGCCAGCGCGTCGAGCGTCGCCACCGTCTTCGCCAGCAGGAACGGGTTGCGGTACGCCGGGATGCACAGGTTCGTGTGCAGCCGGATGGAGGTCGTCGCGGCCGCGGCGAACGCGAGCGCGACGAACGGATCAAGCGCGTGGTGCCCGCCCGTCGCGAGCCACCGGTCGGCGGGGAACGGGTGCTCGGTGACGAATACCGCGTCGAAGCCCGCGTCCTCCGCGCCCGCAGCCAGCTCGGCGATCGCCGACGCGCTCGACAGCTCGTCGAACCGGTCGAGGCGATGTGTGGGCAGCTGCACGGAGACCTTCACGACCCGCCCCTCTCCCGGGCCGCGGCCCGCCGTTGGCCCATCGCGTCGTCGACGTGGTCGAGCGTGACGCGCGTCGCCGGGAGGTCGAGCCCGAGGCTCGCGGCGACGTCGAGCGTGACCCGCAGGTCCTTCGCGGCGAGCTCGACGATCGGCTGGAGATCCGCGGCCGAGAGCTCGTCGCCCGTGGAGAGCAGCATGTGCTGCATCACCGGGTTCCCGCCACCGGTGTGCTCGAGGATCTGCACGAGCGCCTCGAGGTCGACGTCGGCCGCCTCGGCGAGCCGGCGACCCTCTTGTGCGGCGAGGTACATGATGTACCCGATCAGGTTCCGGGCGAGCTTCGCACCGAGGCCCGCGCCGAGCGGACCGAGGTGCACCACGAACGAGCCCATCGCATCGAGCGCGGGCTTGGCGCGCGCGAACACGTCCGCGTCGCCGCCGACCATGATCGCGAGCGACGCGTCACGCGCTCCGGGCACTCCCCCGCTGACCGGCGCGTCGAGGACGTCCACCCCGTCGGGTGCCGCAGCGGCGACCGCCACCACGGTGTCGGGATGCACGGTGCTGTGGACCGCGACGACGGTACCGGCGGCTGTCCCCGCGAGCACACCGTCGGGCCCGGCGGTGACGCCGTCGAGCTGCGCGTCGTCGAGCACGACGATCGAGACGACGTCGGCGCCGCGCGCCGCGTCGGCCGGCGACGCGGCGGCCCGACCGCCGGCCTCGACCAGCTCGTCGATCCGGACCGCGACGACGTCGTATCCGGCGACGTCGTGGCCGGCCGCGACCAGGTTGCGCGCCATCGGCGCTCCCATGTTGCCGAGGCCCACGAACCCGACCTGCACCCGCGTCACCCACTCCCCTTCGCCGCTCACCCGTCCCTGGCCACGTCGCCCACGCCGCCCCCGTTGCCCCCGTGATCGGGCGAGCCCTGATCGGCCTGGCCGTCTCGACGGGCCGGGCCGCCGATGCTAGAACGCGTTCCAGCCGACCAGGGGGGTCCACCGCGATGGGCACGTTCAGCCGCGACGAGATCGAGGCCGCGTTCACGAAGTTCCAGGAGACCGCGGCCCGCTGCGGCGCCTCGGGCGACTGGCAGGAGTGGGTCGAGTGCTTCACGGAGGACGCGAAGTACTACGAGCACCACTACGGCCGGATGGAGGGGCGGGCCGCCATCCTCGAGTGGATCAACTCGACGATGAACGAGCCCATCAACGCCGACATGAGCTCGTTCCCGATCGACTGGTACATGATCGACGAGGAGCGCGGCTGGGTGATGTGCCAGGTCGCGAATGTCATGGACGACCCCGGTGACGGCAGCGATCACCGGGAGTACAACTGGACGCTCCTTCACTACGCCGGCGACGGCCAGTTCTCCTACGAGGAGGACATGTACAACCCGGTCGAGTTCGGGAAGATGATCAAGGGCTGGCTCGCGGCGAAGAAGGCCGCGACGGCCTGAGCCGGGCCGCGACCAGAAACTAGAACGTGTTGCATTTTCGCGCGACCGTCGATACGATCCCCGCTGCTCACCCGGCTTCGGACCCGGGCCTCCGAAAGGTTGCCGCGCCATGGAGTTCTCGCTCTTCAACAGCCTCTACACGCCGCACCAGGCCTACGAGCACGTCGACGACGAATGGTCGGTCGAGGCGCAGCGCCTGAAGAACGAGGTGGCGTGGACCGTCGCCGGCGACAAGGCCGGCTTCAAGTACACGTGGGCCACCGAGCACCACTTCCTCACCGAGTACTCGCACCTCTCGTCGAACGAGGCGTTCCTCGGGCATCTCTCCGGGGTCACCGAGAACATCCACCTCGGCAGCGGCATCTTCAACATCACGGCGCCCGTCTCGCACCCGGCGAGGGTCGCCGAGAAGGTCGCGATGCTCGACCACCTGTCCAGCGGGCGGTTCGAGTTCGGCATCGGCCGCGGCTCCTCGACCACCGAGCAGCGCGGCTTCGGCATCACCGATCCGGAAGACACCAAGGCGATGGTCGACGAGGCCCTCCCCGAGTTCAAGAAGATGTGGCGCGAGAACGAGTACAGCTTCGACGGCAAGTACTGGTCGCTGCCGCCGCGCAACGTGCTCCCCAAGCCGTACTCCGACCCGCACCCGCCCCTGTGGCTCGCCGCGGGCAACCCCGGCACGTTCGAGAAGGCCGCCAAGCTCGGCGTCGGCGTGCTCTGCTTCACCACCGGGTCGCCCGAGACGCTCAAGCCGCTCATCGAGATCTACAAGAAGAACATCGAGGACGCGGAGCCCGTCGGTGAGTACGTGAACAACAACGTGATGGTCACGAGCCAGATGCTGTGTCTCGAGGACGGCCAGCGTGCCCGCGACATCACGTGCAACATGACGAGCGGCTACCAGAACTCGCTCGTCTTCCATTACCTCGACACGTTCCCGACGCCCGAGGGCATCCCCGAGTGGCCGACGCTCATCCCCGACCCGACGCCCGAGACCCTCGAGATGGCGATCAAGGCGCGCATGATCATGTCGGGCACGCCCGACGAGGTGTCGAAGGCGGTCAAGGCCTACGCGGACGCCGGCGCCGACCAGGTGTGCTTCGGCATGCTCTCCACCACGATGCCGATCGAGGTCGCCGTGGAAGCCGTCGAGACGTTCGGCAAGCACGTGATCCCGCAGTTCGACAAGGACCCCGTGCACTCGACCACCAAGCAGCGCGAGGCGTACGTCGCCAAGCGCGGCCCCGTCACCAAGCGCTCCCTCGGCCGCGTGCAGGACCAGCTCCCCGTCCTGTAGCCGCCCGCTCAGGGACCCGCTCAGGGACCCGGGCGGGGCCGGTCGAACGTTTGGCGTCAGATGGTGCGGTCGAGGCGCCAGCCGGCCTCGAGCATCAGGAGGCGGTGACGAGGACCGGGCGCGTCGGGGTCGTCGCCGCGGTACGCGACGTCGCCGTGCCACATCGCGGCCATGCCCTCGGCGACGCGCAGGATCTCCGTCTGGTACCAGACGGGCTCCCGCGGACGGGCGTCGGCCATGAGCGAGTCGACGGAGTCGAAGTCGGCCAGGTAGTGCAGCGTCATCCACGTCGGCGGCGCGAGCTCGAACTCCCCCACGTCGCGCTTCGCGAGCGCGTCCGCCGCCCCGAGCCACGCGCTGTCGTGGATCTCGCCTCCGTCGATGGTGACGAGCCCGCCTTCTGGCGCAGGTGCCACGAAGAACCAGGTCGCATAGCGCTTCGGCGCGACGGCCGGAGGCAGCCAGTGCGAGATGAGCTCCATCGAGTCCGCGTCGACCGCGAGGTCCGCCTCCTCGACCGCCTCTCGCGCCGCGGCACGGCGCGCGGCGGCCTCGAGATCGGGCGCGCCTTGACGATCGGCATCGTCCACCCGCCCGCCGGGGAAGACCCACATGCCGCCGAACGCGATCTTCGAGTTCTTGCGGAGCATGAGGGTCTCGACGCCCGTCGCGCCGTCGCGCACGAGCACAACCGTCGCGGCCGGGATGGGGTCGCCCTCCTCCCGTCCCCCGTCGCGGAGCCAGCGCGCCAGGCTGGTCTCGTCGAACGTCATCGCGACGGCGAGGGCGACACGGGAGTCGGCCGGCGCGGCTCGAGCCCGGCGGCCCGGTAGATCGCGTCGATGACGCGCATGTTGGCGATCGAGTCGGACGGCGGCGTGAGCACCGGCCCGCCCTCGCGCACTGCCTTCGTGAACGCCTGGAGCTGGTACCAGTAGGTCGCCTCGCCCTTCACCTGCTCCTTGCGCCGCGACGTGACCCCCGAGCGCGGGTCCTTCGTCGTGACCGTGACCCGGTGGTAGTACTGCGGACCGGTCATGTTGAGGACCTTCATCTCGCCGCGCGACCCGTGCACGAGCGCGCCGAGCGTCAGGAGCTTCTTCGACCACATCGAGCACTCGATGCCGCCGGTACGCCCGTCAGCGAAGCGCAGCTCGACCTTCGTCCAGCGGTCGACCTGCGGCTGCTTGGTCTTCGTCTCGGCCGACACCACCTCGGGCTCTGCGCCGGCCAGCGTGCGGAGCTGGTGGACCGCGTAGCACCCGGCGTCCATGAGCGCGCCGCCCGCGAGATCGAGCTGGTAGCGGATGTCGTTGAACATCGGCAACGGGAAGCACATGCGCGTCTCGATGCGCTGCACGTCGCCGATCTCGCCCGACGCGACGACCGCGAGCAGGCGCGTGACCAACGGGTGGTAGCGGTAGTGGAACGCTTCCATCACGACGAGGTCCGGGTGCTTCGCCGCGACCGCCGCGACCTGCTCGGCCTCGTCGGCGTTCGCGGTGAAGGGCTTCTCGCAGAGCACGTGCTTGCCGGCCTCGAGCGCGGCGATCGTCCAGCGGCCGTGGAGCCCGTTCGGGAGCGGGTTGTAGACCGCGTCGACCTGCGGGTCGGCGATCAGCGCCTCGTACGAGTCGTGGATCGTCGGGATCGAGTGCTTCGACGCGAACTTCTCCGCTCGCCCCCGGTCACGCGCCGCGACGGCGACCACCTCGACCTCGCGGTGCACGGCGGCGGGCTTGACGAGCGCCGCCGGGGTGATCCGTGCTGCACCGAGGGTGCCGATCCGAAGGGGCTGCGTCATCGGCGCTCCGCCACCGCCGCGTCCCAGTCGATGCTCACACCGTCGGCGATGTCGGAGCGACGCTTGGCCGGGAGGTTCGCGCCGGGGAAGACGAGCGCCATCGCTTCGGGCGGCACTCCGATGCCGATCCTCGCCTGGCTCGCAGGCTCGCCGTCGGCGATCGCGTTGAGCACGATCCCCCAGACGTCGAGACCGTCCTTCTGCATGTCGAGCGGTTGGGCCGACTGGACGATGGCTCGACAGGGCGTGTCGGTCGCGAGGATCTCCGCCGCAGAGAGCGCGCCGGCGTGCGTCTGCGGCTCGAGCGACGCGCCGCTCCCGTCGAGGTCGATGCCGGCCGCGGCCAGGTCGCGCGCGACGTCGTCGGGGAGTCCCTGGCTCGCGTCGACGACCCGCACTGTGCTCGCTGCGCCGTCGGGCCCACCGGGCAAGCCGGGGCTCGCGCCGCCGGCCCGCGACACGGGTACGTCGTGGGCCAGGTCGAGCTCGATGTTCTGCGGATCGCCGGGATCGACGCGCACCGCGACGAAGGCCTGACCGGACTCGAACTGCGCCAGGTACGGCATCGGGATCGGGTGCTTGCACCGGGCGGCGTACACCGGCCGGTCCTCGAGCTCCACGTCGACGGTGAGCTCGCAGACGACCGAATGCACCTGGGTGCCCGTCGACATGGACGTGCGTCGACACTCGACGACCCGACCCCGCGCGAGCAGGCCCCGCTCGATCAGGCCCTTGTCGATGTTGCCGATCGCACGGCTGGCCTTCCTCAGGAACCCCACGGTCGCACCTCCCCGGCGAGACTAGATGGAACCGCCGGGCGGCCCTGTGCGACCATGCCGGGCCACGTTCCGACAGACCACACCGGCCAAGGGGGATTGAGCGCGCGTGCTCGACGGTCTGCGGGTCGTCGACCTCTCGACCGAGGTCGCCGGGCCCTACTGCACGAAGCTCCTCGCCGACGCGGGCGCGGAGGTCGTCAAGGTCGAGCCGCCGGGTGGCGACCCCATGCGCGACTGGCGCTCGGGCGCGCTGTTCGAGTTCCTGCACACGTCGAAGCGCTCCGTCGTCGGTGACGCGGCCGACCCCGAGGTGCTCGACCTGTGCGCCCGCGCCGACGTGGTCATCGAGAGCGGCCCTCCGCGCGCGTTCGACGTCGCCGGCCTCCACGAGCGCAACCCCGCGCTCGTCGTCGTCTCGATCACCCCGTTCGGACAGAGCGGCCCCTGGCGCGACCGCGCCGCGACGGAGTTCACGCTCCAGGCGTGGTGCGGATCGACGGGCTCGCGCGGTGAGCCGGAGCGTCCCCCGGTGGCAGCCGGTGGCCGCATCGGCGAGTGGGTCGCGGGCACGTACGCCGCGGTGGCGGCGGTCGCGGCTCGCGGTGCCGCGCAGCAGACGGGTGCGGGCGAGCACGTCGACGTGGCGCTGCTCGACGCGATGTCGCTCACGATGAACACGTACACGTCGGTGTTCGCCGAGTTCCTCGGCTGGCCGCCGATGCGCCGCCCGACCCGCACCTTCGAGGTGCCGTCGATCGAGCCGAGCAGCGACGGCTACGCCGCGTTCACCACGAACAGCGCGCAGCAGTTCAACGACTTCCTCATCCTCATCGACCGCCCCGACATGATCGGGGACGAGGAGCTCGCGCGCGCGTTGACCCGGTTCAAGCGCCGCCACGAGATGCTCGAGATGACCCACGCCCACACCACGAAGCACACGACGGCCGAGCTGCTCGCACAGGCGGTCGAGCTGCGAATCCCGAGCGGACCGGTCGGCAACGGCGCGACCGTCACGGGCTTCGACCACTTCGTCGCGACCGACACGTTCGTCGAGAGCCCCTCGGGCCGGTTCGTGCAGCCCCGGGTCCCGTACCGCATCTCCGGCATCGAGGCGCGCCCGTTCGAGCCCGCCCCGGCACTCGGCGCCGACACCGCGTCCACCGCGTCCACCGCCGCGGCCACCTGGCCCGAACTGGAGAGCGTGAACCCCGGAATCCGGGGTGCAGGCTCTCCAGAACGGGGTGAGCTGCCGCTCGCGGGGGTGCGCGTCCTCGACTGCACCGCGTGGTGGGCGGGGCCGGCGGCGACGCACATGCTCGCGACGCTCGGTGCCGACGTGATCAAGGTCGAGTCGGTCACGCGGCCCGACCTGATGCGGTACACGTCCACGCGCCCGCCGAGCGAGGACCAGTGGTGGGAGTGGGGGCCGCTCTTCCACGGCGCGAACCACAACAAGCGCGGCATCACGCTCGACCTCACCGAGCCGAAGGGGCGCGAGCTCCTCCTTCGCCTCGCCGCCGACGCCGACGTGCTCCTCGAGAACTTCACGCCGCGCGTCATGGAGCAGTTCGACCTCGGGTGGGACGCGCTGCACGCCGCGAACCCCCGCCTCGTGATGGTGCGCCTCCCTGCCTACGGCCTCAGCGGGCCGTGGCGCGACCGCACCGGCTTCGCGCAGACGATGGAGGCGATCACCGGCATGGCCTGGATCACGGGATGGGCCGACCGGCCGCCGCTGATCCCCCGCGGCGCGTGCGACCCGCTCGCCGCCATGCATGCGGTCTTCGCGACGCTGCTCGCGCTGCGCGACCGTGAGACCAGCGGTGCGGGGCACCTCGTCGAGGTCACGATGATCGAGGCCGCGCTCAACGCAGCCGCGGAGCAGGTCGTCGAGTACGGCGCGAGCGGCACGCTCCTCACCCGCGACGGCAACCACGGACCGCTCGCTGCACCGCAGAACGTGTACCGGTGCGCGGGCGACGAGGAGTGGCTCGCCCTCGCGGTCACCGACGACGACGAGTGGAACCGGCTGCGTGAGCACCTCGGCGACCCGGAGTGGTCCCGCGACCCCGCGCTGGCCACTGCCGACGGGCGACGTGCGGCGCACGACGAGCTCGACAAGCGCCTCACCGAGTGGTGTGCGACGCAGGATGCCCGCGCGACCGCCGACGCGCTCAGCGAGCACGGCGTCCCCGCGGGGTACGTCGTCGACGGCCGCGACATCGCGCAGAACCCACAGCTGCTCCACCGCGGCTACTTCGACACCGAGGACCACCCGGTGACGGGTCGGCACCCCGTCCCGACCGTCCCCTTCCGCTTCGCGAGCCGGGGCGACGAGGGCTGGATCCACCGGCCGTCGCCGACGCTCGGCGAGCACAACCGCGAGGTCCTCGGCGCCGAGCTCGGGCTCACCGACGCCGAGCTCGACGAGCTCGAGGCCGCCGGGCTCATCGGGACCCGACCGGTGGGAGCGTGACGATGGTCGCGCAGGGCTCCGACTGGGGTTGGGCGACCGAGTACGACGACGTGAGTGGGGCCGTCGCGATCTGCGGCGTCGGCGAGTCGGATCACACGAAGGCGTCGGGCCGCACCGTCCCCGAGATCGTGGGCACGGCGGTCGAGCGCGCGCTCGCCGACGCCGGCCTCGAGCCCACCGACGTCGACGGGCTGATGTACATCCCGCTCCCGGAGCAGTTCGATGTCGCGGCGTTCCACGCGCACTTCGGCACCGACCACGACATGTGGGAGTCGAAGGCCGGCGGCGGGATGCGCTGGGCCGCGACCGCGCCCTACGAGGCGGCGCAGGCGCTGCGCGACGGCAAGGCCAGCGTCATCCTCAACACGTTCGGCGTGGCGTGGGCGACGCAGCGCGGCCAGATGGTCGGCGGGCCCGGCCAGAGCCACGCGCAGGAGCTCTTCAAGCAGAACCTCGAGATCCCGATGGGATGGTTCCCCCAGCCGGTGTACTTCGCGACGGTCGCGCGCCGCCACATGCACGAGTTCGGCACCAGCCAGGAAGACCTCGGCGCGGTCGCGGTGACGTGCCGCCGCCACGCGAACCTCACGCCCGGCGCGGTGATGCACGAGAAGACGCTCACGATGGAGCAGTACCTCGACGCGCCCACGATCGTCGCGCCGTTCCGCAAGGAGGACTGCTGCCTGATCTCCGACGGCGGCGCGGCCTACCTGATGACGTCACCCGAACGCGCCCGCGACCTGGCGCGGCCGGTCGTCGAGGTCGCGGGCGTCGGGCTCGGCAACTCGGTCACGGGTGCGCACTGGGCGCAGCAGCCCGCGTTCACGTCGACACCCCAGGTCTTCGCCGCACCCGTCGCGTTCGCCATGGCCGGCATCACGCCCGACGACGTCGACGTCTACACCTGCTACGACCCGTTCACGATCCACACCATCATGCAGATCGAGGACAGTGGGTTCTGCGAGAAGGGCGCGGGCGGCGCGCTCGCGAGCAGCGGCGGGCTCGCGTACGACTCCGGCGTGCTGCCGACCAACACCCACGGCGGCCTGCTCTCGCACGCGTACGTGCTCGGGATCGCGCACGTCGTCGAGGTCGTCCGCCAGCTCCGGGGCGAGGCGGCCGCGCAGGTGCCCGGCGCCGAGATCGGCATCTACGGCGGGTACACCGGCCCCCAGGCATCGACCCTCGTCCTGAGAAGCGCGTGATGGCCGACACCATGGAGACCCGTCCGGAGTTCCCGCTCCCCGACCTGTCGTGGGAGCCGACGGCCGAGTTCTGGGCGGGCGCGGCTCGCGAGGAGCTGCGGATCCCCCGCTGCGACTCCTGTGCGCGCCTGTGCTGGTACCCGGAGGATCGCTGTCGCCACTGCGACGGCACGTCGTTCACCTGGGAGACCATGAGCGGCGCGGGCACGCTGTTCTCCTGGGTGGTCGTGACGCACCCCTTCCTCCCCCAGTTCGCCGACCTCACGCCGTTCGTCCCTGCGCTCGTCGCGCTCGACGAGGATCCCGCGGTGCGGGTCCCGACGCGCATGGTCGACTGCGATCCCGACGACCTCGACTTCGGGATGCCCGTGCGGGTCGTCTTCCGCCCGCTCACGTTCACGGATGTCGACGGTTCCGTCGCCGCGCCGCTGTTCGTGCCCGCATGAGCACCGACCGTACGACCGCCGACCCCGCGACCTTCATCGCGGTGAGGTCGCACTGGTACCTCACCAACACCGGCGGCGTGGTCATGAACGGCGTCCTCGCCGCGACCACCAAGAAGCGGACGTACCAGATCCTGTTCTGGGGTGCGGTCGCGGTACACGTCGCGGAAGCGGCGTACACGTACCAGTCAGCACGCAAGGCCGGGTTCACCGAGAGTGCGCCACGCTGGGCACTCCAGACGCTCGCCGTCGGCTTCCCGTCGCTCATCGCGCTGCACCGGGCTCGCTCGGCGACGGGCTGACGGCTGCTGAGCTAGCGCGCGAGCTCGGGCCAGAGACGCAGCGCGGTGCCCCCGAGGAAGGCGTCGCGGCCGTCGTCATCGAGCCGGCTCGCCGCGTGCCGCGCGAAGCCGGCGAGCTCTGCGTACGAACGGTCGTGCGTCTGCGAGAAGTCGGACCCCCACATGAGATGGTCCGCACCGAAGCAGGCGGCGAGCTCGGTGACGGCATCGCGCACGTCGCCGTGCTCCGCCATGCGGTCGAGCGCGATCGTCGACACCTTCAAGTTGACGGTCGGGTGCTCCGCGAGCGTCCGCAGCTCGTCGGGGACACCGCGCGAGAAGTCGGCGAACGCGCAGTGGTCGATCGCGAGGTCCACCGCGGGCAAGCCGGGGACGACCGCAGCCAGCTCCCCGAGCCTCGTCGCGAACATCGTCACCACCACCGGCACACCCAGCGCCGCGATCTCCTCCCAGAGACCACGCGGCTCCGTGAACGACTCGTCGGCGAGCGCCCACCAGCGGACGCCGCGCACCCCTTGGTCGAGGACGAGCCGTCGCAGGGTGCCGGCGGCATCGGGGTCGGCGAGGTCGAGGCACGCGACGGCCGTGCAGCGGTCTCGGTGCAAGCGGGCGCTGTCGGCGGCGTACCGGTTGTCGTAGCGGTACGCGCTGACCGCCTGCACCAGCACCGCCCGGTCGACACGTGCCTCGTCCATCTGCGCGAGCAGGTCGTCGACCGACACGGGCACCTCGCGGTACCAGCCACCCGCGGGCGCGAGCGCATCGAGCGGGTACCGGTCGGCGTCACGCGCGACGACGTGGGTGTGGGTGTCGACGAGCACGACGATCGCTACGAGTCGCCCCGGAACAGCTCGTCCTCGTCGGCCACCGACAGGAATCGCCGTCCGGCGGTCATCCCGCCGTCGACCACGAGCGCGGAGCCGTGCACGAACGACGCGTCGTCCGAGGCGAGGAACAGTGCCGCCGCCGCGACCTCCTCGGGCTGGCCGGCCCGCCCGAGCAGATGCCACCCCACGAACGCGTCGCGCACCTTGGCGAGCGCGGGGTCCTTGAGCATCGCGGTGAGCGGCGTCTCGATCAGCCCCGGGCACAGACAGTTGATCCGGACGCCGCGGGGGCCGAAGTCGCACGCCATGTTGCGGGTGAGGAGCACGACCCCGCCCTTCGACACGTTGTACGCCGTCTGGCCCGAGAAGCCCTCGAGTCCTTCGATGCTGGCGAGGTTCACGATGCTGCCCGCACCGCGCTCGACCAGGTGCCCGACCGTGTGCTTCGACACGAGCCAGGTGCCCTTGAGGTTGATGCCGATGACGCGGTCCCACTCGTCGATCGTGAGGTCCTGCGCGTTGCCGATCGAGAGGACACCCGCCGCGTTCACGACGACGTCGAGACCGCCGTGCTCGGCGACGGCGCCGTCGACCGCGGCGCGCACCGCGTCCTCGTCGACGACGTCGGCGTCCCACCACGACGCCGCCTTCGACGCGTCGGGCCTCGGCGCGACGTCGAGGCCGGCGACGATCGCTCCCTCCGCGGTGAAGCGCTCGACGCACGCCGCGCCGATCCCCGAGGCCGCGCCTGTCACCAGCGCGACCTTCCCCTGGAGTCGATCACTCATCGTCCGGGCTCCCCTCGATCGCTGGTGTCGTGGTCATGCTCGTCGTGGTCAGTCTGCGCTCGCGAGCTCGGGTGGTGTCTCGATCACGAGATCCGGGCCACGGCCCGTCTCGTCCTCGAGCGCCTCGTCGAGCGGCCGGAACCCGTCGTACCGCATGATCCCCACCACCGCGCACACCGCCAGCGCCACGGCCGCGCCGATGACGGTGGCCTGGAGGCCGACGACCTCGGCGAGCTTGCCCTGGAGCAGCGCGCCGAGCGGCACGCCGGCGAGCAGGCCCATCAGGTAGATCGAGATCGCCCGCCCCCGGTGCACCTCGTCGACTCGCGCCTGGAGCGACGTGTTCAGCGCGGTCGCGATCAAGAGGTAGGCGGCACCCATGATCACCATGCCCGCGACCCCGACCGCGTACTCGTGGCTCAGACCGAAGAGCACCTCACCGGCAGCGAACACGAACATCCCGGCGATGGTCACCCGGGATCGCAGGTTGCGATCGGCACGGAACGCGACGAAGAGCGACCCGAAGATCGCGCCGATCCCGAAGGCCGAGATGAGGAAGCCGTACCCGCTCTTGCCGACGTGGAACACGTCGTCGGCGAACGCGGGCGCGAGCTGCTGCACGCTGCTCCCGAGGAACGACACCACCGTGATCGTGATCACGGGGACGAAGAGCGCGGCGCGCGCCCGCACGTAGGCGAGCCCCTCGCGGAAGTGCGCCATGACCTTGCCCGCGTCGACGTCGACCGCGACCACCCGCGGGTGGATGAGGAGGAGCGCGCCGAGCACGAGGAGGAACGAGACGCCGTTGAGGAAGAACGCGGTCCCCGCGCCGTACGCGGAGAGGACCAGCCCGGCGACGGCCGGCCCGAACGCCCGCGCCGCGACGAACTGCATCGAGTTGATGCGGACCGCGGGGAGGAGGTCGGCCTGCGGGACGAGCTGGGGGACGAACGACTGCCACGCAGCGATGTTCAGCCCCGACGCGATGCCCGAGAAGAAGAGGAGGGCGACGATGACGCCCGGTGTCGCGACGCCCGCCTCCCACACGCCCCACAGGCCGAAGGCGGTGCACATCATCCCCGTCTGCGTGAACATGAGGATCGTCTTGCGCGGGAAGCGATCGGCGAGCGACCCAGCCAGCGGACCGACGCACAGCGCGGGGAAGAACGCCATGAACGCGCCGATGCCGAGCCACGCCGTCGAGTGCGTCAGCTGGTACAGGACGTAGGGCGCGGCGATCGACTGCATCCACGACCCGGAGTTCGAGACGAGCGCGGCGCCGAAGAAGATCGCGAAGTCGCGGTGGCGCAGGACGCGCAGCGAGTGCTTCGACTCGCCCGTCACGGAGCGAAGCCGTCGAACACCCGGTCGAGGTCGCCCGACCCCGCGGGCAGCCCCGACCACGAGCCGTCGGCCATCACCGAGCCCCAGGAGTCGCGCACGCCCTCGGGCGTCATCGGCCGGTCCCACCGGTGGCCGTCGTTCACCGCGACGCTCACCCGCCCGACGTAGCCGCCGCCGACGGTGAAGCACTCCCCCGACACGGTGCAGTCCTCGTGGACGAGCCACGTCGCGACGGGCGCGACCGCGTCGATCGAGAGCCAGTCGAACAGCTCGGGCGACTCCGGGATGGGCCCGAAGCCACCGGGGCGGGTCTTCGCACAGGGCGCGATGACGTTGACGGTGATGCCGTGGGGCGTGCCCTCCTGGGCGAGCGCGCGGGTGAGGCCGACGATCGCCATCTTGGCTGCCGAGTAGCCGGTCATCTGCGGCACGCCCCAGAGGCCGGCGCCCGACGCGAGGTTGAGCACGCGCCCGTACCCCTGGTCCTGCATCGCTCGCCACGCCGGACGGGTCACGTGGAAGTGGCCGCCGACCTGGCTCTCGAGCACCGGCCAGAGCAGCGCGTCGGAGTAGTCCTCGAAGGGTGCGGAGCGCACGACGCCGGCGTTGTTGATGAGCACGTCGACCCGGCCGAACGCGTCGAGCGCGGCGCGGATGATCGCCTCGCCGCCGGCTTCGGTCGCGACGCTGTCGGTGCTCGCGACCGCCTCGCCGCCGGCCTCGCGGATCGCGGCGACCACCTCGTGCGCGGGGTTCTCGGCCGGCGCGTCACCCGCGCCGTCGGTGTCGCTGATCGCCACCCCGAGGTCGTTGACGACGACGCGCGCGCCGCGCGACGCGAGCAGTAACGCGTATGCCCGCCCGAGGTTGCGACCGGCCCCGGTGACGACGGCAACCCGGTCGTCCCACCGAAGCTCGTCCCCCATCAACCGGTGACCCTATCCCCGCCCCCCAACCCCCCAGCACACCACGGTTGCGTCCCTCACCGTCGTGGGGCGGGTCGAGAGACGCAGGCACGCTGGTTCCCGACCCTCGACGCGGGTGCCGACGAGGTCGTCCTCTCTCCCTACAGTTGTGGCTCCGACCCGGATCGCAACCTCGACGAGGCACTGGAGGTGCTCGGTGACATCGCACGATCCTGAGAAGGCCGCACGCGAGCTGTTGGCGAGGATGTCGTCACGCGACCTCGACGGTGTCGCCGAGCTCCTGGCCGACGACATGGAGTTCGATCTCGCGTACGCGCCCGACATGCTCCCGATGCCGACGCGCGGCCGCGACGCGTTCGTCGACATGGCCGCCAACGTCATCGGGGCGATGTTCAACCCGCTGAAGCTCGAGGTGACGACCGCGTATCCGTGCGCCGACGGCAAGACGGTCGTCCTCGAGTACACGAGCGACGGCACCGTCACCCACAACGGCAACCGCTACCAGAACACCTACGCCGGGATCTTCCGCGTGAACGACGCCGGGCTCATCGAGTTCTGGCGGGAGTTCCACAACCCCGAGAAGTCGACCCGCGCCCTCGGCGGCTGAGCGACAGTGGTCATGCGATGACCGGCGACTCCACGTGGTACAGCGCGGCTGCGTTCTCCCACAGGACCTTGCGGCGCACGGTGTCGGGCTGGCCCTCGAGGCTCGCCTCGATCTTCTCGCGCACGTTGCCGAAGAGGCAGATGGGGTGCGGGAAGTCGGTCTCGAAGAGGAGGTTGTCGGCGCCGATCGCGTCGACCACGCGTCCCAGCCCGAGCTCTTCGAAGAAGAAGCACCCGTACACCTGGTTGCGGAACTGCTCGCTCGGGATCGGGTCGCCGGGACGGTCGGTCGCCATGGACGACTCGCCGTACGCGTAGTCGGCCGCCTCGAGGACGAATGGCAGGAAGCCGATCCCGCTCTCGACCGACACGAACTTGAGGTCGGGGAAGCGCGGCAGCACGCCCGACGTGAGCAGGTCCGCGATCTGCGCGCCGTTCGTCAGGAACAGGCTCACCGACGTGGAGACGTACGCGCCGCCCGCGCCGTGCGCCTTGATGCGCCCCGGAGCGAACCCGCTCGCGATGTCGCCGCTGCCGATGTGGAAGCTCACGGGGAGCTCCGCGGCCTGGGCCGCGGCCCACAGCGGGTCCCAGTGGTGGTCACCGAGGTACGGCAGCCCGAAGCGCTGCGGCTCCCCGGTGAAGAGCACACCCCGGTGGCCCTGGGCCGCGCCGCGCTCGACCTCGGCGACTGCCGCGTCGACGTCCCAGAACGGCGTCGCGATCACGCTCAGGAGCCGATGCGGGTCGACCGAGCACCAGTCGGTCATCCAGTCGTTGTACGCGCGCACGCACGCGAGCTGGAGGTCGGCGTCGTCGAGCTTGAGGAACGCCTGGTTCCCGAAGCCGCCGATGTTCGGGTACATCACCTGCGCCCAGGCGCCGATCTCGTCGAGGTACTCGAGGCGGGCCTCGGCGTTCCACGCGGCGCGGGGGATGTCGTCCATCGTGCGCGGCGAGCTCGGGAACTTCTCGGGCCACCCGGCAGTGGCGGTGTGCCCGACCGACGAGATCGTGGTCCCGTCGGCCAGCTTCCAGAGGTCCCAGCCCGACCGCTCGTCGCGGACGAGGCGCGGGGCGTCGTCGACGTACTTGGCGGGCATGCGGTCGGCGAACACGTCGGCCGGCTCGGTGACGTGGGCGTCCACGTCGATGACCCATTCCATAGTGCTCGCCATCCACTTCTCCCGGCCCCGGTCCTCGGACCGTCCGCGGCGCGTCTCGGAACCGACCTGACGCCAGAACGTAGACCGTCGGCTAGAACAAGGGGCTCCGGCCGAGGCTGCCCGGCCGGACGTCGGAGCGGACGCAGCGAGATGCCCGGACGGGTGCACGACCAGGGGGGTCAGGGCCACATGGCGAGCGACGCCGACATCATCGAGATGGCGACCGGCCTCGAGTTCCCCGAGGGGCCGATCGCGCTGCCCGACGGGTCCGTGCTCCTGGTCGAGATCCGGCGCGGCACCCTGTCGCGGGTCCCCGCGGGCGGGGGCACCGTCGAGGTCGTCGCCGAGCTCGGCGGTGGGCCGAACGGCGCCGCGATCGGGCCCGACGGCGCCGCGTACGTCGCGAACAACGGTGGCTTCAAGTGGGGCGAGCTCGACGGCATGACGCTGCCGTTCGACATGGAGGATATGAGCAACCAGCCCGACGACTTCGGCGGCGGGTGGATCGACCGGGTCGACCTGACGACCGGTGAGCACTCCGTGCTGTACCGCGACCACGGCGACGGCACCCGGTTCTGCGGACCCAACGACATCGTCTTCGACGACCTCGGCGGCTTCTGGTTCACCGACTTCGGCAAGACGCGGGCACGCGACGCCGACCGCGGATCGTTGTTCTACGCCACGGCCGACGGCACGCACATCGTCGAGGCCGCGCGCGGCCTGCACGGCCCGAACGGTGTCGGGCTCTCGCCCGGCGGTGACCGTGTGTACGTCGCCGAGAGCTTCACCGGCCGCGTGCTCGCGTGGAACGTCGAAGCGCCGGGCACGGTCCAGTCCCCCGCGCCGACCGTGATCGAGGCGACGAAGGGTCACTTCGACTCGCTCGCGCTCGAGGCCGACGGCGCGGTCGTGGTGGCGTCGCTCTACGACGGCCTGTGCATCGTGCAGCCCGACGGCTCAGGTCACGAGTACGTCGCGATGCCCGACCGCTTCGTCACCAACATCTGCTTCGGAGGCGACAACATGACGACGGCCTACGTCACGCTCTCGGGGAGCGGACGCCTCGTGTCGCGTGAGTGGCCGCGGCCCGGGCTGCCGCTCGCGTTCTGATGTCGACGATCGCGCAGTACGTCCTCGCGCGCGCCGCCGACCGCGACGCGCCTGCGATCGTCTTCGAGGACGAGTCGTGGACCTGGGGCGAGTATCTCGACGCCTGCGCGGTCCGTGCCGCGTACCTCGAGGCGACGCTCGACCCCGACCAGCCACGTCACTTCGGCGCGCTCTTCGACAACATCCCGGAGTACACGATCTGGCTCGGCGCCGCCGCGCTGACCGGCACGGTGCTCGTCGGCATCAACCCGACGCGCCGGGGCGCCGAGCTCGCGCGCGACATCACGCACACCGACTGCCAGCTCGTCGTGACGGAGGGCCGTCACCTGCACCTGCTCGACGGGCTCGACCTCGGGATCGCCCACGGACACGTGCTCGACATCGACGCGGCCGAGTACGAGGCGACGCTCGCCCCGTTCGTCGGCGCGGAGCTCCCCGATCGTGGCGTCGACGAGGGCACGCTGTACATGCTCCTGTTCACGTCGGGCACGAGCGGCGCACCCAAGGCGTGCCTCCTCTCGCAGGGCCGCCTGGCCCGGATGAGCGAGGGGCTGACCGCGGGGATGAAGTTCGTCCCCGACGATGTCCTTTACTGCGTGATGCCACTGTTCCACTCGAACTGCGTCATCACGTCGTTCGCGCCGTGGCTCATCTCCGGCTCGACCATCGCGTTGCGCCGCCGCTTCTCTGCGTCGGGCTTCATCGCCGACGTGCGCAAGTTCGGCGTCACCTACTTCAACTACGTCGGCAAGCCGCTCTCGTACATCCTCGCGACGCCGGAGCTGCCCGACGACCGTGAGACGACGCTCACCCGCGTCTTCGGCAACGAGGCGACCGACCTCGACATCGAGCGCTTCTCCCAGCGGTTCAACTGCATCGTCGGCGACGGCTACGGGTCGACGGAGGGCGGTGCGTTCATCAACCGGACGCCCGACATGCCGAGGGGTGCCCTCGGGCAGGGCCCGGAAGGAACGGTCGTCCTCGACCCCGAGACCCTCGAGGAGTGCCCACCCGCACGCTTCGACAAGCAGGGCCGACTCGTGAACCCCGACGAGTGCATCGGCGAGATCGTCAACAAGCACGGCGTCGCCGGGTTCGAGGGCTACTACAAGAACGACGAGGCGAACGCGGCGAGGGTTCGCGGCGGCTACTACTGGACGGGCGACCTCGGCTACCGCGACGAGGACGGTTGGTTCTTCTTCGCGGGACGCGACTTCGAGTGGTTGCGCGTCGACGGTGAGAACTTCTCGGCCGCGCCGGTCGAGCGCATCCTGGCCCGGCATCCCGACGTGGTGGTCGCGACCGTGTACGCCGTGCCCGACGAGGAGGTCGGCGACCAGGTGATGGCCGCGGTCGAGCTCCGGGCGGGCGCGTCCTTCGACCCCGACGACTTCGACTCCTTCCTCGGCGAGCAGCCCGACCTCGGCACGAAGTGGGCACCCCGCTATATCCGCGTCATGGACGCGATCCCCGTCACCGAGACGCAGAAGCCACTGAAGCGCCAGCTACGACGGGAGCGGTGGGACGTGCCCGACCCGGTCTTCTGGCGCCCGGCGAAGCACGAGGCGCTGCGCGACCTCAGCGACGGCGACCGCGGCGAGCTGCTGCGCCGCTTCGAGGCGCGCGGCCGCGTCGGCGTCCTCGACGCCGGCTGAGCCGACCTTCCATCGTGCGTTGGTGCGCTGAGGGGAAGGAGTGCCCCTCAGTGCACCAACCCATCGAGGCGTTTCGGCGACGGGTTAGCGTGCCCCGATGTTGCAGGACAGGGTGGCGGTCGTCACCGGTGCGGGTCGTGGCATCGGCCGCGCCGAGGCGACCCGACTCGCCGCCTACGGCGCGCGCGTCGTCGTCAACGACCTCGGCGTCGCGACCGACGGCACCGAGACGACGGACGCGCCGGCCGACGACGTGGTCGCGGAGATCGCAGCCGCGGGCGGGACGGCCATCGCCGACCGCAACGACATCTCGACGACCGAGGGCGGCGAGGCGCTCGTGCGACGCGCCGTCGACGCGTGGGGCCGGATCGACATCGTCGTGAACAACGCCGGGTTCGGCCGCCCCCGCATGGTGTTCAACATGGCCCCGGAAGAGTGGGACGACGTCGTGCGGGTGCACCTGCGCGGCGCGTTCGCGGTCACCGCACCCGCGTGCCGGTGGTGGCGGGGCGAGCACAAGGCCGGACGCTCGGTCGCGGGCCGCGTCGTGAACACCGCCACGGGCCTCTTGCTCTACAGTGCAGCCGGGCAGTCGAACTACGCCGCGGCGAAGGCCGGGGTGCTCGCGTTCACGGAGTCGATCGCCACGGAGATGGCGCCGTACGGCGTGACCGCGAACTGCATCATGCCGTCGGCTGCGACGCGCCTCGCCAACATCGGGTGGCGGATGAGCCGAAACGCCGAGCGTCACGAGGTCGACTTCGACCCCACCGACCCGGTGCACGTCGCCGAGATGATCTGCTTCCTCGCGTCGCCGGCCGCGGCGTGGGTGAGCGGCCAGTGCTTCCAGGTGCGCGGCGGCGTCGTCGAGCACGTGCGCACGTTCGCGGTCGACCACACGATCGAGCGGGCCGACCGCGGCTGGACCGCCGACGATCTCGCCGGCGAGCTCCCCCGCATGTTCGGCGCGGGCGCCCGCCGCGCCGACCCGCCCCCCAAGGAGTGGCAGGACGCCTACCGCGCCAAGCGCGCCCCCAGCACCACCCCCGGCACCGCCTGATCCGACCAAGATCCTTGTTGCGTCTCTCACCGTCGTGGGGCGGGTCGAGAGACGCAGGTATGCAAACGCACGGCGACGAAGCGAGAGGAGACGACATGGGTGAGCTCGAGCCGATCGCGCCGAAGCCGGGGCCTCCCCAGCCCGGACCGCCGGCGTTCGTCGACCGCATACGCGACGCGATCACCGTCAAGCGCGTGTGGGGCAAGCCGATCGAGCGCGACGGCATCACGGTGATCCCCGCGGCCACGGTGAGCGGTGGCGGCGGAGGGGGCGGCGGCCAGCAGCCCGATGGCAACGTGGGCAGCGGAGGCGGCTTCGGCGTGCGGGCTCGCCCCGCGGGGGCGATGGTCATCCGGGACGGAGACGCGCACTGGGAGCCGGCCGTCGACCCCGAACGCCGCCTCGCGATCGCGGCGGTCGTCAGCGTCGTGGGGATCCTCGCCGCCCGATCGCTGCTCCGCCATCACGGGCGTCGCCACCGACGCCACCGCTGACGCATGTCCACGACGTTCCGAGTTTTCGACGCCGACGCGCACTTCATGGAGCCGCCCGACTTCTGGGCGGAACACCTCGAGCCCGCGCTGCGAGACCGCGGCCCCGTCGGGTCCGGCGACCGCGGCGCGATCGTCGTCGACCGCGACCGGCGCGTGCCGACGGTACGGTGGCGACGGCTCGCCGGTGGGCTCCGGACGCTCAACGACGAGTGGGCGACGCACTACGCCAGGTACGAGGAGCGCGGCTGGGACCCCGACGCGTACGTCATGGCCATGGACGACCAGGGCATCGACCGCATGGCGCTCTACCCGAGCCGAGGGCTCATGGAGGTCGCGGCGTGGGGCCTCGACCCGAAGCTCGCCGCCGCGATCGTGCGGGCGTCGAACGACTGGGCCGCGAAGTTCGTCGCGCACGTGCCCGACCGACTCCTCGCCGTCGGGCAGCTCTCGCTGCGCGACGTCGATGCCGCGATCGACGAAGCCCGCCGCGGTGTCGAGCAGCACGGCTTCCGTGCGTTCTTCGTCCTCCCCGAGCCGCCGCTGCCGGGCGTCACGCTCGAGCGCGACTACTACGAGCCGCTGTGGGCGGCGCTCGCCGAGCTCGATGTCGCGCTCGCGCTCCACAACGTCGCGGGCACGGGGCTCGGCCAGATCGGAGCCGACCGGTTCGGCGACTGGGCGCTCCCCCGCATCGCGGCCGCGTTCCCCCTCGAGAGCGCGCTCACGCTGTTCTCGTTCCTCGTCGGCGGCATCTGCGACCGCCACCCGGGGCTTCGGGTCGTGGTGCTCGAGTCGGGCGCGGGCTGGGTGCCGTTCTGGCTGTGGTGGCTCGACGAGCTGTACGAGCGGTACGCCGGTCTCGACACCGCCGAGCTGTCGGCCACGCCCGGCGAGCTGTTCCGCCGGCAGTGCTTCGTCTCCGCCGAGATCGAGGAGCCCCACCTGCGCCACGCGGTCGACGCCCTGGGCGTCGACTGCATCGTCACCGCGTCCGACTTCCCCCACCCCGAGGGCTCGTTCCCCGACGGCGTGCGCGACTTCCTCGCCCGCAGCGACCTCACCGACCCCGAGAAGCAGGCGATCCTCTCCACCAACCCGTCCCGCCTCTACGGCGTCTGACCGCGTCGACCGCGCCCGCCGCGCCCGACGCGCTCAGCGGAGACCGCCCGCCGGTCGGTAGGTCCAGTGCCATGGCTCACGGGGAGTGTCCTCGGCGAAGCCGTACCGCCAGCCGTTCTCGCGCATCCACGCGGTCCCCCGGGTGTCGAGATCGAGATCGAGCGCGAGGCCCCAGCCGTGGTTGCTCGTTCCCGGCACCGCAGCCAGGCCGCCGTCCTGGTAGAGGCCCTTGGCGCGCGCCATGGCAACTTGATCCTCGTACGAGCGGTAGCCGTCGCTGACGCCGAGGGCCACACCGGAGCGCGCGGCATCACTCCGCATCTGCTCGAAGGCCTGCGCCGCGGGCGCGTAGAGCCGCTCGGACCCGTCCGCGATCGGGACGAGCATCTCAGGCGGGATCTGGCCGTTGCCCCACTGCCTGAGCTGTGAAGGGGGCTCGAGCCGCCCGTAGGCGCCCGGTGCACGCCGTTCAGCCGGGACGAGCGACGTCGTGCCGCTGAAGCTCGCGAGCGTGTCGGCGAAGCTGACGCGCCCGGTCGGCGACCCGAGCGTCGAGACGGGCGCGGCCCCCGATGCCACGGTGAGCATCCGCTGGATCTCGGCGATCCGCGTCTGGACCGATTGCACGCCGTCGATCGCCATCGACCACCACACCCTCCGAAGGCCGAGGTCTCATCGGCGAGCCGCGGGCCGACATGAGGTCATCGGGCTGAGGTGTTGACGCGCGCCGCCGGGTGGGCTCAGTCGAACACCACCGGGAGCTTGTTCGGGGCGCGGAACGCGAGACCGCTGATCTGGACGTCGTCGGCGTCGGGGGCGAGCCGGACGTTCGAGAGCCGGTCGAGCACCTTGTTGATCGCGATCGTCGTCTCCATGCGCGCGAGGTGGATGCCGAGGCACATGTGCGGACCGAACGCGAAGGCCATGTGCGGCTGCATCTTGCGGTGGATGTCGAACTGGTCGGGGTTCTCCCAGCGCGCCGGGTCGCGGTTCGCGCTCCCCATCTCGACCTGGATCGGTGAGCCCGCCGCGATCTGCACGCCCGCGACCTCGACGTCGCGCATCGCGGTGCGGCCGATGCCGGTGAGCGGCGGCTCCCACCGCAGCCCCTCCTCGATCGCCTGCTGCATGAGCGAGCGGTCGTCGCGCAGCGCCGCGAGCTGGTCGGGGTTCGAGAGCAGCCCGAACATGAGGTTGCTCGACGACCGGTACGTCGTCTCGGCACCCGCGGGCAGCAGCAGCCGGAGGAACGCGATGATCTCCTCGTCGGTGAGGCGGATGCCGTCGAGCTCGGCCTGCACGAGCACGCTGATGACGTCCTCGCGCGGGTCGGCACGGCGGTCGGCGACGATTCCGGCGAAGTAGTCGTAGAGCCACTGCGACGCGACGAGGCCCCGGTCGATCTCGGTCGCGATCGTGATCAGCTCGACCGCCTTGCGGTGGAACATCGGCAGGTCGCTCGCGGGAAGACCGAGCATCCCGGCGATCACATGGACGGGGAACGGCCACAACAGCTCGCGCACGAGGTCGGCCTCGCCGCGGTCGACGAAGCCGTCGATCATGCCGTCGACGATCGGCGTGATGAGGTCGCGGTCCCACCGCTCCATCGCCTTGCGCGTGAACGCCTGCTGCACGAGCGACCGGTACTGGTGGTGCTCGGGCTCGTCCATCTCGAGGATCGAGTGGCCCATCACCAGCCCGATGCTGTCGGCGTAGCCCGACGACGAGAACGTCTCGCCGTCCTTGAGCACCTGCTGCACGGTGTCGAACGACAGCACCGCGTACGACGTGGTGTCGGGGTGGATCATCGCCTCCTCGAGCGATCCCTCGAGGCCGAAGCGCGCCGTGAACGCGCCGGTGTGCACCGGGCACTCCGCCCGCATCTCGTGGAAGGTCGGGTGGATGTCGACGACCTGCCCGATGCCGGCCGCCTCGTCGAACACCGCGAAGGCGTCGTACGCCTCGTCGTCGGTGCTCGGGCCCTGGAC
>JBBDWT010000072.1:34338-36286 GCA_040902705.1 Acidimicrobiia bacterium
GGTGGGCCCGCTCACGCTGCGCAACCGGGTGATCTTCGGTGCGCACTTCACGATGTTCACCGAGCCGAACCCCGTGTGGGGCGAGCCCGGCTTCTCCGGCCGGCGCTACGGGCGGTACCTCGCCGAGCGCGCCCGCGGCGGCGTCGCCGCGGTCATCGCGGGCGAGACGGCCGTCTCGCCGAACACCGCGTACAAGATGCCGAACAACGCCAACGGGTGGGACCCCGAGTGCATCCCGCACTACGAGCAGCTCACGAGTCAGGTGCACGAGCACGGCGCGGCCGCGTTCATCCAGCTCACGCACTCCGGGGCGATGATGCTCGGCAACTGGTCGAAGCAGGTCGCGCTCGCGCCGTCGGTGCATCCCGACCACATGGAAGCGCCCCGTGCGATGGACGCGCGCGACATCGCCGAGTCGATCGACTACCACGTCAAGTGCGCGCGCAACGCCGTCGGCGGCGGCTTCGACGGAATCGAGATCCAGAGCGCGCACGGCTACCTGCTCCACCAGTTCCTCTCGCCGAAGTTCAACCACCGCACCGACGGCTACGGCGGCAGCCTCGAGCACCGGATGCGCTTCGGCGTCGAGGTCGTGTCCGCGGTGCGGGAGGCGGTGGGCGATGGCATCGCAGTCGGCATCCGGCTCGTCGGCGACGACGAGCAGTCACATGGGCCCGGTCTGACGGCGGACGACTGCGCGGAGGTGGCGGCCCGTTACGAGGACCTCGGGCTCGTCGACTACCTCAACGTCAGTGTGGGGACGGGCGGCATCGGGATGGTGCGCACCAACTACACGCCCCACTGCTTCGGGGTGTACGCCGCGCACGCGATCAAGAAGGCAGTGCGCGCCACACCCGTCTTCACCGTGCACCGGATCCTGACCCCCGACGAGGCCGAGCGGATCATCGAGAGCCACGAGGCCGACGGCATCACGCTGGTGCGCGCGCTCATCTCCGACCCCGAGTGGGTCGCGAAGGCGCACGACGGGCGCGACGACGAGATCCGCCACTGCACCGGCATCAACCAGTCGTGCTACGGCAACCTGCTCCAGTCGATGCCGATCAGCTGCGTACAGAACCCCGCAGTGGGACGCGAGGACGTTCTCGGCTTCGGCACGCTCGAGCCCGCGGCGACACCCAAGAAGGTCGTCGTGGTCGGCGGCGGCCCGGGCGGGATGGAGGCCGCGGCGACGGCCGCGGCCCGCGGCCACGACGTCACGCTGCTCGAGCGCGACGCCGAGCTCGGCGGCGCGCTGCGCTGGGCGCGCGAGCTCCCGGGGCGGGGCGAGATCTGGGAGATCGCCCGCTGGCGCATCGGCGAGTGCGAACGCCGCGGCGTCGACGCCAGGCTCGGGGTCGACGCGACCGCCGACGCAGTCCTCGCGCTGGAGCCCGACGCCGTCATCATCGCGACGGGCGGGCACGCGACCAAGGTCGGCCAGGCCGCGTACCACCCGATGCCCGTGCCGGGCTCCGAGCAGGACTGGGTGCTCGACCACGTCGACGCACTCAAGCGCGTGCTCGCCGACCCGAAGTCGCTCGGCGCGCGCGTGCTGATCCTCGACGCCGTCGGCCACGCCCAGGCGATCGGGCTCGGCGAGATGCTCGCGACCGCGGGCGTCGACGTGACCTGCGTGACCCCGCTCCCCAACCCGATGGCCCTCGACGGCGAGACCCAGGCCGCGATCCTCCCGCGCGCGGTGCAGGCCGGCATGCAGTGGCGCCCGAACACCGCGGTCGCGTTCATCGGCGACCACGAGGTGACGGTCGTCGACGTGCTGGCCCGGTCCCTCGAGGCGATCGCCGACGTCGACACGGTCGTCATCCGCACGCACGGCCTGCCGAACGACGAGCTCTACGCCGCCCTCGACGGGAAGGTCGACCAGCTCGAGCGGGTCGGCGATGCCGTCGCGGTCCGGTACGTCGACCGAGCGGTGTACGACGGCCAC
>JBBDWT010000073.1:0-5729 GCA_040902705.1 Acidimicrobiia bacterium
CGCAGGTGCTCAACGCGCTCGTCGAGCGCAACGGGTTCGATCCCGAGCACGTCGACGAGCTCGAACGTCGCGACCAGAGCACTGCCCTGGTCACCATGTGCACCGGTGGCGGCATGGGCACCGCGACCATCATCGAGCGGGTCTGATCGGACGTCGGGCCCGCACGGTGTCCACATGAGCGACGACCAGCACTCGCCCGTCGCCGCGCGTCGGTTCCTGCACTGCTGCTACTGCTGCCGCGACGCCGACGCGGCGACGCGATTCTTCTGCGACGTGTTGGGGCTCGAGCTGCAGATGCGCAGCACGGCCGACCGCGTCGACGGTCGCCAGATGGGGTTCCCCGGCGACGTCGAGACCGATGCGTGCTTCGTCTACGACCGCCGCGGTCCCCGGGTCAGCCCGGCGATCGAGGTACAGGCGTGGATCGATCCGCCGACGGTTGGTCAGCCGTACGCCGCCGCGCACGACGTCGGGCTCCAGGCGCTCGGGATCGGCGTCCCCGATCTCGACGCCGCGCTCGAGCGGCTCGCGGGGTCGGGCTCGGTCGTCCTCGGCCGTACCGATGCGGCGTCACCGATCTCCCCCACGTCCGCGATCGTTCGGGACCCGACGGGGGTGATCATCGACGTCGTCGAGTCGCGCACGGCCGGTGAGGACACGCGCATGACGCACCTCCGCGCGACGTGCTCCGACCTCGATCGTTCGGTCGCGTGGTATGTGGCGCTCGGCTTCGACGTCACCGACGAGCACCGCCGGGTGCGGCTGCCGGGCGAGCCGTTCGACATCGACGGCGCGGCGACCGCGTCGGTCGCGCGTCTGCGCCTCCCCGACGAGCCCTTCGGGTTGGTGCTCGTCGAGTGGCACGATCCGCCATCGACGGGCGTGCCGTACGACGTCGGGAACCACGCGGGCTTGTACCGATTCGCGATCGGTGTCGACGACGCGCGCGCCGCGTACGACGCGTTGGTCCGCGCCGGTCTCGCGGTCCTCGGCCCTCCCGAGCTCGTGGAGCTTCCCGGGACGAACGTGCCGGAGATGTGGATCGCGTTCCTCGCCGACCCCGACGGAATGACGATCGAGCTCGTCGAGCGGCCGCGCTCGGCCTTCCGCTAGCGGTCCGAGGCGATCTCGTCGAGCAGCACCTCGACATCGGCGAGACCCCGCAACACGTCGTTGAGGTGCGTGCAGGTGGTGGTGCCGACAAAGGTCTTCCGCACGTGGGCGCGCAGGTCCGCGAGACCGTGGCCCTTCAGTCGCTCGGCGCTGGCGACAGCCGCCGGGCACTCCATCCACGGGAGGACGTCAGGCGTCGCGGCGATGTCGACGATGGTCCGCGTCGCCGCGTCGACCGTCGCCGCGACGGTGTACTCGTGCAACACGATCTCGACTCCGTCGCCGTCAACATGGCTGTCGCGCATGAACGCGTCGATCACGTGGAGCCCACCGGCCTCGGACGGAGCGGTCACGTCGATTCGGCGGAGACGCCGCATCCCGTTGGGCGGGAGGACCGGCAGCTCGTGGAACGCGATCGGGTCGTCGGCGGGCTCGAGCCGCGGCGCCCGGGGACCGAGCGGCGTGGGGTTCTGCCCGTGCTCCCGGATCAGCTGCATCATGCTGCCGTCGGTGGCCCACCCGGCGCAGAGATCCGCGGTCATGGCGAGATGGTCGGGATTCGTCTTCGTACCGGCCAGATCCGTCGAGAGCAGTGCGTAGCCGGACACGAGCGACGCGCCGGACAGGTCGTCGAGGAGCAGGTACAGCAAGCTCCGCCGGTCACGCTCGTCGGGCGCGGCCGCCTCGACCTTGCCGCGGAACCCGCGACCGACCACCGCCCCCGTCAGCACGTCGAGGTCGGCGACTGCGGGTCGGCCGCTGATCGCACGCAGCTCGCGCGAGGCACCGTCGACCTCCGCCTCCACCTCTGCCTCGCCCACGACGACCGCATCGCCCGAAGCGTCGGTCACCAGGTCGCGGGCGCGGCCGACCATCACCATGCGACCGGTCAGGCCGTCAGGCCTCGTCGTGTCGATGCTCGTCGTCCGGCGCACAGATCGCACCTGCCGCACCGGGGTCGAGGTCGCCGGGTCGTGCGGGCCGGCGACGCTTGGGTCGTGGAGAGGCACGGCGGCAGTCTAAGGACGGCGCGTCGTCAGGCTGGACCTCCGGCACGCGCCGGGCGATGCGCCGACACTGCGTACCCGTCGCCGACCGCAAACGGAGCGCGGTCCCACGTCGACCAGCGATCGACGAGCTCGAGTCCTGCCGCCCGGCAGGCCTCGTCGTACTCGTCGAGCCCGTACCCGCGTCCGAGCTGGAAGCCGCAGACGAGCGCACCGTCGGGACCGACGTGACGAGCACAACCCGCGACGACCGCCCGCTGCGTCCCCGCCGGCGTGAACAGCGGGACGTTGCCGGCCATGAGCACAACGTCGAACGTGTCGTCGAGCGCGAGCGTCGCGAGGTCGCACACGTGCCAGGCGAGCCCAGGATCGCGTCGGCGCGCCTCGGCGATCATCGAAGGATCGGCGTCGACGCCGACGACTGCAATACCTCGCGCCGACAGCTCACGCGCGACACGCCCGGTGCCGCAGCCCGCATCAAGGACCGACGCGGGTTCGAGGCCCATCACGAAGTCGGCCTCGCCGTGCACGTCCGCGCCCGTCGCGGCGAGCGCGTCGAACCTCCGCTGGTACTGCTCGCCGTCCCAAGCGTCAGGGTCGGGGCTCATCCTTCGAGCCGGCGTGCGTGATGCTCGATCGCGGCGACGTACGCGGCCTCGAAGCGCGTCACGAGCCCTTCCCACGACAGCTCGGCGCGAGCATGGTCGAGCGCGTTCGCGCCACGCTGCACCCGTTCCGCCGGGTCGTTCACCGCCGCCACGATCGCGTCGGCCAGCAAGTCGACATCGTCGGGCGGCACGAGCCAGCCCGTCGGTCGCGACTCGTCGACGTTGACCATCGACGGGAGCCCGCCGCTTCGGCACGCGATGACCGGGAGGCCGACGGCCATCGCCTCCAGTGGCGTCTGCGGGTACGAGTCGTTCACCGCCGCCATCACCAGGCCATCGCACTCTGCGAGCCCCGCGGGGAGGTCGTCGTGGCCGCGCCACCCGGTGAAGAAGATCCCATCCGTCCCGACCTCCGCCGCGACGGTCGCGGGGTGCTCGCCCTCCCATTCGCCGGGATGCCCACCCCAGATCACGAGCGAACCCCGCCGCTCGAACCGGTCGCGGGCCCGCGCGAACGCGCGGATCAAGGTGGGCAGGCGTTTGGCGGCGGTGAACCGGCCGACGTAGAGCAGCACGGTCGCGTCGGCGTCGACGCCGAGCAGCCGGTCGAGATCCTGCTCGCGGTACACGAGCGTTCCCGGCGGACGGCCTTCGGTCCACCCGCGCGCGTCGTCGAGGAGCCAGTGCCGGAATGCCGATCGGCGGTCTCCGCGGCTCCGCGGAACCGGGTGGAAGAGCTCGAGGTCCACACCGTTCGGGATGGCGGTGACGTCGTCGGGATCGACGCCGAGCAGCGCGATCGCGCTGTCCCGATCCTTCGGCGAGACGGTGATGAGGTGATCTGCCGTCCGCGCCTGCTCCCGCAAGCGGTCGGCCCAGAAGGCACCGTGTCGCCAGCGGTCCCAGCGCGTCGTGCGCAGCAGCTCGTCCTGTCGTTCGTCGAGGTCGCGCGCGTCGCCGCCGACTCCGGCCTCGGCGGCCACGGGCATCGTGGCGAGCGTCTCGCCCAGCGCGGCGGCCAGGGCGGCTCGCTCCGCGATCGCTTCGAACAGCTTCACCTCGGTCCCGTGCAGGTGCACGACGAGCGGCGTCTCGGGCCAATGCCGGTGGGCTGCGTCGAGCTGCGGAGTGAGGTGGTGGAGGTGGAACACCTCGGCGCGGTCCGCCCCGGCGTCGCGCAGTGGCTCGTCCCACACCGCGGCGAAGTGGTCCGCGAGCACGGGATCGACCGAGGCGAGCACCGCGTCGGCGACGCCATCGCGATCTTCGTACGAGGGCTGCATCGGCACGGATGCCGCGAACGCGTCACCGCCATCGGCGAAGGCCTGCGCCGCCGCCGTGTAGTCGAGGGCGTGCACGTCGAGCGCGTCGAAGAAGGTCGCGGCGTGCGTCTCGTCACCCGGATCGCCGAGAGACCCGACCGCCAGGCCGACCGACCATCCGGCCGAGGTCAGCGACCGGGTGAGAGAGCGCGTGACGTACGCCGAACCACCGCGCGGGTAGAACACCAGCCCCATCACGACGTGTCCTCGTTGCATCGCCACGGACTGGAGAGCTCCGGCTACCCGGCGAACCGCGGGGAGACCGGGATCGGTTGCACGGTCGGCGCCGCGTCGGCAGGGTCCGCGATCGCCCACGCGCGGGCCACCGTCCCGACGCCGAGCACAAGCCGGCCCCAGTGGGCCCGACGAGTCATCACAGCGCCCGCACCATCCGATCCCCCGCCTCCGCCGAAGCGGCCGACGCTACTGCTGCACGGGCCGAAGACGGCGCGAAGGGGCGGCTCGGTCGGGATGCGCGTCGCTTCCCTACTGGATGTGGATGCCCGAGATGTTCCGCGCGATGACGAGGCGCTGGATCTCCGAGGTGCCCTCGAAGATCGTGTAGATCTTCGCGTCGCGGTGCCAGCGCTCGACGGGGTACTCCCGCGTGTAGCCATAGCCACCGAGGATCTGGATCGCCTCTTCGGTCACCTTGACCGCGACCTCACCGGCCTTGAGCTTGCTCATCGAGCCCTCGCCGGCGCCGAACTCCTTCTTCATCGCCGCCATCCAGCACGCGCGCCACACGAGGAGGCGCGCGGCATCGATCTCCATGCGCATGTCGGCGAGCTTGAACGCGATGCCCTGGTTCTCGATGATCGCCCGGCCGAACGCCTGACGGTCCTTCGCGTACTCGAGCGCGTACTCGTACGCCGCGCGCGCGATGCCGAGCGCCTGGGCGCCGACGAGCGGGCGGGTCACCTCGAACGTGCTCATCGCCGCCTGCGTGCGCGTCGCCTTGCCTTCCTTCGCACGCGCCAGTCGCTGATCGAGCTTGTCCTTCCCGCCGAGCAGGCACGTCCCGGGCACGCGGCAGTCGTCGAGGACGACCTCGGCGGTGTGCGACGCACGGATCCCGTGCTTCTTGTACTTCTGGCCCTGGCTGATGCCCCGCGTTCCCGGCGGTACGACGAACGCCGCGTGCCCGCGACCCTTCAGCTCGGGATCGACGGCCGCGACGACGACGTGCACGTCGGCAATGCCGCCGTTGGTGATCCATGCCTTCGTGCCGTTGAGCACCCACTCGTCGGACTTCTCGTCGTAGACGGCGCGCGTGCGGAGGTTCGACACGTCGCTCCCGGCATCGGGTTCGCTGACGCAGAACGCGCCGAGCTGGATCTTCTCGGGTGTCCCGAAGCACTGCGGCACCCATTCACCGGCCTGCTGCGGCGTGCCGCTGGCGATGATCCCGCTGACCGCGAGCGTGCTCCCGAGGATCGAGAGCGTGATGCCGGCGTCCCCCCACGCCATCTCCTCGCTCGCGAGCGCGAGCGAGAGCCCCTGTGGGTCGCCGACGCAGTTGGCGAAGAACTCCATCGAGTAGAGGCCGACCTTCGCCGCCTCCTCGATGACCGGCCACGGGGTCTCTTCACGTTCGTCCCACTCGTGTGCGGCAGGACGGATCACGTTCTCCGCGAAGTCGTGGACCCACTTCTGGATCTGGAGCTGGTCCTCGTTGA
>JBBDWT010000074.1:0-5720 GCA_040902705.1 Acidimicrobiia bacterium
CCGCAGCGGGGCCGTCAGGCGTCGTCGCGCAGCGATTCCTTCCAGCTGCGAAAGCGTGTGTGCATGGTCCCGTCGGGCCCGGTGCCCTCGCCGGTGCCGTCCGGGAAGAGGCGGAAGGTGAACACCCTCGCCCGCGCGCCCGAGTCGACCGCCGCGTAGCGCGCGTCGGCCTTGGCCGCCGGCCCGGCCCGCCAGAGCAGGAAGCTGCCGATCCGGCGCTTGTAGGCGACAAGGTCGATGCCGAGGTCATCGCCGAGGTGGCGCACGGACTCCGGCGCCTCGACCCACCGCTCGGCCGGGATGAGGAAGTCGCGTTGGGGCGTCGGTGGCAGCTCGTCGGTGTGCCAGTCGCGCATCGTCGGGGGACGGGCTTCCGCGGGTGTGGGCATCGCATGCCATGCTCGCAGACATGAAGGTGCGCGACCTCCCGACACCGGTGCTGACCGTCGACGGTCCCGCGCTCGAGCACAACCTGGCGACGATGGCCCGCGCCCTCCCGGGGACCCGGTGCCGCCCCCACGTGAAGGCCCACAAGTGCACGACGCTCGCGCGGCACCAGCGCGAGGTCGGCCACCCCGGCTTCACCTGCGCGACCCCGCGCGAGGTGATCGGCATGGCCGCGGCCGGGCTCGGTGAGGATCTCCTGCTCGCGAACCAGTCCGTCGAGCCCGGACGCCTTCGCGCCATGGCCGAGCTCGACGCTCGCGTCACGATCGCCATCGACTCGGACGCGACCATCGACGCGGCCGCGCGCGCGGGGTTGCGTGAGTGCCTCGTCGACGTGAACGTCGGCATGCCGCGCTGCGGCTGCGCCCCCGACCATGCCGGCGCACTGGCCGACCGCGCCCGCGCCGCCGGCCTCGACGTCCGCGGTGTGATGGGATACGAAGGGCACGTGGTCGGGGTCGTCGACCGTGCGCAACGGGAGCGCCAGACGGCCGAGGCGATGGAGCAGCTCGCGATCGCGCACGCCGCGGTGGGCGGCGACATCGTCTCTGCGGGCGGCACCGGCACCTTCGTGATCAACACGTTCGCCACCGAGATCCAGGCGGGCTCCTACGCGTTGATGGACACCGCGTACTCGAGCGAGGCGGACCTCCCATTCCGCCCGACGCTCGCCCTCGTCGCCACCGTGATCTCGGTGAACGCGGGCGACGGGTTCGCGGTCGCCGACTGCGGCTTGAAGTCGCTCGGGATGGACCACGGCAACCCCGACATCGAGGGTCACACCGTGTGGTTCTGCTCCGACGAGCACACCACGTTCTCTCCCGCCGACGGCGCCGCGCTGCCAACGGTCGGCGATCGGGTGACAGTCAGGCCGGCCCACGTCGATCCGACGGTGGCGTACCACGATCAGCTTCGCGTGACCGACGGCCCCGACCTCGATGCCGACGTGCTCGAGGCGTGGGCGGTCGATCTGCGCGGCTGGTGAAACCGCGGGACTACGGTGCGCGTCATGACGGATGACCTGTCCTCGCTCGACGCCACCGCTCAGGCCGAGCTCGTCCGCACCGGCGAGCTGAGCCCCATCGAGCTCGTCGACGCCGCGATCACGCGCATCGAGAAGGTGAACCCCGAGCTCAACGCGGTGATCCACCCGCTCTTCGACGAGGCGCGTGCCACGGCCGTCGACGCCCCCGCCGACGACGCGCCGTTCCGCGGTGTGCCGATCGTGCTGAAGGACCTCGACGGCACCTCCGCCGGCGATCCGCTGCACCTGGGCAACGCTGCGCTGCGCGACGCGGGCCACGTCGCGGACCACGACAGCTGGCTCATCGCGAAGCTCCGGGCCGCGGGATGCATCCCCGTCGGCAAGACCAACACCCCCGAGCTCGGCCTCCTCCCCACGACCGAGCCCGCGGCCCACGGCCCGACCCGAAACCCGTGGAACACGGCGCACAGCCCCGGCGGCTCGAGCGGCGGCTCGGCGGCTGCGGTCGCGGCGCGCATGGTCGCGGTGGGGCACGCCGGCGACGGGGGCGGGTCGATCCGCATCCCCGCCAGCGCGTGCGGGCTGTTCGGCCTGAAGCCGAGCCGAGGTCGCGTGTCGATGGGCCCCGACGTCGGAGAGGCGTGGGCGGGCCTCGTCGCACGCCACGTCGTATCGCGCTCGGTGCGCGACAGCGCCGCGATGCTCGACGCGATCGCCGGCGAGATGCCGGGCGACCCGTACGCGGCTGCGCCCCCGCGGCGCCCGTATGCCGACGAGGTCGGACAAGACCCGGGCACGATGCGGATCGGGCTCCGCACGTCCGCGCCCGGCAACATCGCGGCGACCGACCCCGAGTGCGTCGCGGCCGCGGAAGACGCCGCGCGCCTGCTCGAGTCGCTCGGCCACTCGGTCGAGGTCGCGTCTCCTGCCGCGTTCGACGAGACGGGCCTCCTCGCGCTGTTCACGACGATCATGACCACGGGGGTGGTCTGGGAGGTCGAGGAGATCGGGCGCATCCTCGGACGCGCGATCACTCACGACGACGTCGAGCGGCTCACGTGGGCGCTGTACGAGCTCGGCAAGGCGGGCTCGTCGATCGACTACCTGCGGGCGGTCAACGGTGCCCACGCCTGGACGCGGCGCATGGCGACGTGGTGGGCGCCACCCGAGCTCGGGGGCGAGGAGTTCGACCTGCTCCTGACGCCCACGATGGCCGAGCCTCCGCTCCTGCTCGGCACGCTCGATCCGAACGCCGAGGAGCCCCTGGAGACGCTGCTGCGCGCCACGCCCACCGCTGCGTACTGCGCGCCGTTCAACGTCACCGGTCAGCCCGCGATGTCGGTTCCGCTGTACTGGGAGGCGTCGCGCGACCTGCCGATCGGGGTGCAGCTCGTCGCGGCGCAGGGTCGCGAGGACCTGCTCTTCCGGGTCGGCGCGCAGCTCGAATCCGCACGGCCGTGGGCCGACCGTCAGCCGCCGGTCCACGCCTGATCGGAGCACGGTGACCGACGCTCGGGGCGCGGTGCGGGTCGCCGGCGGACAGGGCTTCTACGGCGACACGCCGCGCGCAGTCGGCGGGCTGCTCGCCGACGGGGTCGACTACCTCTGCCTGGAAGCGCTCGCCGAGCTGACGCTGGCGATCCTCCAGAAGGATCGCCAGAAGGACGAGACGCGCGGCTTCACCCGTGACCTGCCCCAGTACCTCGCGGCCGCGCTGCCGGAGGTGGCCTCCGGGCGCACACGCGTCATCACCAACGCGGGTGGCATCAACCCGGTCGCGGCCGCGCGTGCCGCTGCGGACACCGCACGGGAGCTCGGCATCTCCGGGATCCGCATCGCCACCGTCCTGGGCGACGACCTGACCCCGCGTCTCGACGCGCTCGCGCGCGAGACACCGTTGGCGAACCTCGACACCGGCGCCCCGTTCGGCGAGCTCACCACGCCGGCGCTGTTCGCATCGGTGTACCTCGGGGCCCGGCCGATCGTCGACGCGCTCGCGCAGGGCGCCGACATCGTGATCACCGGACGGTGCGCCGACGCCGCGCTCTTCCTCGCGCCACTCGTGCACGAGCACGGCTGGGCGTGGGACGACTGGGACCGGCTCGCCGCAGGCATGCTCGTCGGGCACCTGCTCGAGTGCTCGGGCCAGACGGCGGGCGGCAACCTCAGCCGCGAATGGTGGACCGTGCCGCACCCGTGGGACCTGCCGTACCCGATCGCCGAGGTCGACGCCGACGGCACGGCGGTGATCACCAAGCCGCGTGCGTCGGGAGGGCGGGTGAGCTTCGACACGGTGCGCCATCAGCTCCTGTACGAGGTGCACGATCCGGCGCACTACCTGACCCCCGACGTCGTCGCCGACTTCACGAGCGCTCGCGTGGACGATCTCGGCGACGACCGCGTGCGCGTCACGGACGTACGCGGCGCTCCCGCGACCGACACCTACAAGGCACTGCTCTGTCATCACGCCGGCTGGTCGGGCGAGGCGCGCGTCGCGTTCTCGTGGCCCGATGCCGCCGAGAAGGCAACGGCAACCGCGGCGATCTTCGCGAAGCGGGTCGAGCTGGCCGCCCTCGAGGTCGACGAGTGGTGCGTCGAGCTCTGGGGCGTGGACGCGCTCGGCGGCCCGACCGTGCCGGCGAGCAGCGCAGAGCCGCCTGAGGTCGTCGCCCGCATCGCGTGGCGGTGCGCCGACGCGCTGACCGCGGGGCTCGTCGGCCGCGAGATGGTGCCGCTGACGCTCTCGGCACCACCCGCAGGCATGACCGGCATGGGCCGCGGCGCCGCCCGACCGACCGAGCTGCTCGGACTCTGGCCGACGCTCGTGGAGAAGGAGCTCGTCGACCCGGGCGTCTCCGTGCACGTCGAGGAGGTCTGACCGATGCCGAAGCGACGACTCCACGACCTCTGCGGCTATCGCTCCGGCGACAAGGGTGACATCGCGAACATCGCGCTGTTCGCCGACGATGACGCCGTCTACGACGTCATCGTGGGCGAGGTCACCGCCGACAGAGTGCGGGTGCACTTCGGCGCGATGGTCACCGGCGAGGTCACGCGCTACGAGGTGCCGAACGTGCTGGCCCTCAACTTCGTGCTGCGGGGTGCGCTCGGCGGCGGCGGGCCGCGGTCGCTGCGCAGCGACACCCTCGGCAAGACCCTCGGCGGCGCGCTCGTCCGCCTCGAGATCGAGGTCCCCGACGAGCTCGCCGACCGCCCGGCACCGGTTCCCGACGTCGGCTGGGCCCGCGAGATCGTCGACGGGCTCCCGGGCCGCTGACGCGCGCGATCTGGTTCGCGATCACGCCGACGGGTTCGGCGCGGCCGTGCGTGGTCGCGACGCCGCGAACTTGGCCAGGATGATCACGGCACTCACGACGGCGAAGATCGCGAGCCCCACCGTCGGCTCCGGGCCCCAGAGGTTCGGGAGATCGGCGAGCCACCAGACGATCCCGCTGACGATCCACAGCGGGCACGTCAGCCAGATCGCGCGCTCGGCGTTGCGGAACCCGAGCGCCCCGACCGCCGCCGCCGCGGCGTCGACGGGGAAGAAGATCGGGAACACCGCGAGCACGGCGCCCGCCGACGTCGCGACGCCCTTCCCGCCCCGGAACCCGCTCCAGACGGGAACGATGTGCCCGACGATCCCGGCGGTGGCGCCCGCGTACGCGCCGGGGGTGCCACCGATCGCCCACCCGACGAGCGCGGCGACGGCGCCCTTGGCGATGTCGACGAGGATCACCAGGACACCCCACCCGGTGCCCACCGCGTGCATCGTGTTGAACCCGCCGGGGTTGCCACTGCCGACGTCGCGGATGTCCACGCGGCCGCGGGTGGCAAGCCTCGTCACGAGCGCTGCGGTCGGGAAGGTGCCGATGAGGTAGCCCGCGACCGCGGCGGCGATCATCGACAGGACGTCGTCCACTGCGGGACCGGTCTAGCCGCCCGAGACGTCCTGCGGGCGCGCCTTGCCCTCGCCGATCCACGGCATCATCGAACGCAGCCGGTCGCCGACCTCTTCGATCGGGTGCTCGGCCGACTTCCGCTGCAGCGCGTTGAACACCGGACGTCCGGCCTGGTTCTCGAGGATCCACTCCTGCGCGAACTGGCCGCCCTGGATCTCACCGAGGATCTTCTTCATCTCGGCGCGCGTCTCGTCGGTGATGATGCGCGGACCGCGCGTCATGTCGCCGTACTCGGCGGTGTCGGAGATCGAGTACCGCATGTTCGTGATGCCACCCTCGTAGATGAGGTCGACGATCAGCTTCACCTCGTGCAGCGTCTCGAAGTA
>JBBDWT010000075.1:0-5444 GCA_040902705.1 Acidimicrobiia bacterium
GGCCAGCGACACGAGATGGGGGACCGCGCTCCGTGGACGGGCCGTTCTCGGTGACGCGCTGCGGGTCCGCGCGTCAGCCGGGCGGGGCCTCGTCGCTCCCGTCCGCGTCCGCGGGGCCCTCGACCGGCTCGCGCGGGCGGCGGAATCCGACGAAGCTGCCGACCAGCGATGCGACGATCGTCACGAGGAAGACCTGGCCGATGAGCGCTTCGAGCGTCACGAACACCTTGCCGAGCGACGTCGCCGGGGTGAGGTCACCGAAGCCGGTCGTCGTCAGGACGATGAAGCTGAAGTACAGGAAGTCGATGCGCGCGTGCGTCCCCGACTGAGAGAAGAACGGCTCGCCCCCGATCGACTGCATCGACCCGTAGATCGCCGAGAACGCGATCCCGATCATCAGGTACGCGCAGATCGCCCCGAGGATCGTCTCGAGGTCGACCGAGGGGTGCCGGAAGATGCGCGTCAGGACCACCACGGGCGCCGCGACGATGAAGCCGATCCAGAGGTGGGTCGCGCCGTTGAAGATCTCGCGGTCGAGGATCGCCTGGGTGATGTTCGCCGCGACGATGAGGACAGAGACGGCGAAGGTGATGCGTACCCAGCGACCACGGACGTGCGACGTGTGCAGCGCCAGCAGCAGGACGCAGGAGAACGACACGGCGAGCACCACCTTGCCCCAGTGCGACGTGCCGATGAGAGCCATCTCGATGTAGGCGCCGACGATCAGGATGAGCAACAGCCCGTAGGTGTCGCCGTCCTCGAGGCGTTCGCGGAACGACCGGCCCGAGACGAGGCGCTTGTGGTCCGCCACCTCAGGTCGAACGCTTCGTCGCCGTCTTCTTGGTGGTGGACTTCGTCGGTGGCGTTGCCCTGGCGTCCGGCTCAGCACCGCTGCCACCGCGGCCGAGGAACTCGACGAGCAGGAGCCCGATCACGACGAGCACCGCGATCACCAGCACGGTGAGCGGCGTGAGTTGAGACAGCGCCATCAGCAGCACCAGGCCGGCGAGGACCACGACGACGCGCAGCGGCGTCTTGTAGCGGGCGACGAAGCGCCCGAGCGAGCTCTGCTCGACGGCCGCGGCCTCGTCACCGTTGACGAGTCCCTTCACGCCCTCACGGATGCGCGTCGCCGCTGAACCCGGACCGGCGACCCACGCGCCGATCGCCACGACGACCGCGACGGCGAAGGCGGTGCGCAACGACAGTCGAAGGAACTGGAGGATCTGTTCGTACGCGGCGTCGGCCGCGTCGCGATCGACCGATGCACTCTCGACTGCGTCGAGGTAGACGGTCCGCAACAGATTGAAGACGATCAGCACGAGCGCTGCCGAGATGGCGATGCCGATCGCGGTGCGCAGGACCGTTCGGCGACGGTTCCCCGAGAGCGCGATCGCGGCGATCAAGAGCACGAGCAGCAGGATCGGGAGGATCACCGCGATCTGGTCGAGCAGATCCACCGCACCCTGGATCTTGGTGAGGTCCTCTGACTGGAAGAGCACGAGCTCGCCGCGCTCCTTCGTCTCGTCGTCGAAGACGTCGACACCGAGGTCGGTCAACTTCTCGTTGACCTTCTCGATGACCGGGCCCAGCTCGATCGCGACTTTGCCGTCCTTGGTCCTGATCCGTCCGCCCTCGTTGCCCGTCAACAGTGCGACGACCTGCCCGTGCGCGCGACGGTTCGCCCCGTCCCACAGGGTCTGGAACTGTTCGGACTGGAGCAGCCTGAGCGCCTGGTCGCGGATGAAGCCCCGGATGCCCTGGGCGACGAACGGCACGACGAACTTCGCGCGCTCGGGCAGCGCCTCCTCGACCTTCGATTCGAGGTCGACCCTCTCCTTGAGCACGATGACGATGCGGTCGGCGACCGCCTGCTGGATCGCCTGGTTCCCGGCGAGCGGCCCGACCGTCTCGACGTACTGGTCGGTGTCGAGCAGCGTGTTGCGGGTCCAGACGGCCAGGATCGACACCGGGACGAGCACACACACGATCACGACGAGGACCCCGCAGAGGATCCGCCGCCAGCGCGGGACCTTTCGGGTCGCCTCGGTGGTGGTGGCGCTCGTGTCGGACGTGTCGCTCCCCACAGCGCTCATGGCGCGCATCCTGACACCTTTGTGTCACTCGCGCTGGCTGGCCGGTTCGCGGCTCAGGGCACCACGCCGCGATGCGCGGCGCTGCGCTTCTGCTCGAACACGTACTCGAGCAGCTCGGCGCCGAAGTCGGACGCCGTGGTCACGTCGCTCGGGTCGACATCGGCGGCGTGGAGCGACTGCATCCGGAGGATGTCGCCATCGCGCCGCTCGGGCACGATCGCGCCGAAGAAGAAGCCGAGGTCGTCGTGGATCTCGGGGGGCAGGGCTGCCGTCGCCGGGTCGGAGAGCGCGAGGTCGAGGTAGATCGCCTTGCGACCGATCGCGGCGAGCCGCTGCTGCTCGCGCTCCACCACCTCGACGACGTCCGCGCCGATGTGCGTCAGCGTGATGATCGCGTCGTCGTGGTCATCGAGCTCTTCGCTCGCGAGCGCGGTCGTGCCGCTCAGCTCCATGCCCGGCGCGGTGACGACGTGGCGGGGGAGCTCGAGGTGCTTGTAGAGCCTCTGCACGTGCGGGGCGTGCCAGGACGGCGGGTATGCCGTGCGTGTCGGGACCGGGTTCGTCGGGAGCCAGAAGACCGCGACGCTCAGCCGACGGGTGCCGTCGCCGGCATCGATCGCCTCGTACGTGACGTCGGCCGGGATGTAGCCGAGGAGGAAGCCGGCCTCGCGGGCGCCCAGCCGCAGGTTGGCCTTCTCGCTGTAGGGATGGGCGGCCGTGACCTCGCTGTACATGCCCAGCATCCCCTGGGTGCGGCACCAGTCGGCGAGTGCGAGCTTGAGCGTCGGGAAGAGGTGGTGGCTTCGCCACTCCGGGTCGACGACCGCGAGCCCCGACTCGCCGACGGCGTCGAGGATGTCGTCGCGAAGCAGCCCCGCGTGGCCGACGACCGGGCCGTCCGGCCGGTCGGCGGACGCGGCGCGCCCCACGAACGAGACCAGCGTTCCCGCCTCGAGCCGCTCGGCGACCGCGTCGGCGTCGTAGGCCCACGCGTGGTCGTACGAGTCACCGTAGGTCGCGCGGATCGCCTCTGGGAGCGCGGCAGCCTCGGTCGGCGTGAGGCGTTCGACCGCGATGTCGGACTCGGGCTGCGCGGGCTCGTCTCCCATCATCGCAATCGTGTCACGCGCGAGACTCCGCGTCGTGCCCGCAGGAACGATCCCGCTGGACGTCTCGGATGCGTCAGCTGAGTGGCTGACCGCCGCGCTCGGCCGGCCGGTGATTGCCGTCGAGGTGCTCGACGCGCACTCGGGGACGACGGGACGCGCGCGCCTCGGCGTGACCTACGACGATGGCGCGTCCGGCGCGCAGTCCGTGTTCCTGAAGCTCGCGCCGTTCGACGAGCGCCAGCGCAGGTTCGTCGACCTCGTCGGGCTCGGGGTCGCCGAGACGCGCTTCTACCGTGATGTGGCCGTCGAGATCCCGATGCGCCTCCCGGAGGTGCACGTGGCCGCGTTCGACGATGACGGGCGCTACGTGATGCTGCTCGAGGATCTCGAGGCATCGAGGTGTCGGTTCCCGAGCCCGCACGACGCCGATGTCGCGGACACGGTCGCCGCGGTCATCGAGGGACTCGCCGCCCTGCATGTGCGCTACTGGGGCTCGGAGCGGCTCGACGACGGCGGTGACCTCGCGTGGGTGCGCGATGGCTACCGCGTGGCGTTCGGGAGCGGGGCGACGTACGTCGAGAAGGCGCGCGACGTGTTCGGCGACCAGATGTCGCCCGAGTTCCGCCGCCTGGCCGAGCTGTCGATCGCGCACGCGGCCGAGATCGCGGCGTTGCTCGCCGGCGGGCCGCCGACGCTGATCCACGGCGACCCGCACCTCGGCAACCTCTTCATGGATGGCCCGACGGCAGGCTTCTTCGACTGGGGGATGGTCTGGCGCGCGACCGGCATGCGCGACGTCGCGTACATCCTCGGGAACTCGACCCCCACCGAGGCGCGCCGCGCCCACGAGCGCGACTGGGTGCAGCTCTATGTCGACCTGCTCGCGGCATCGGGCATCGAGCTGTCCTTCGACGACGCGTGGATGCAGTACCGACTGCTGGTCACCTACGCGTGGAACTCGGCGACCTCGACGGCCGCGATGGGCAGCCGCTGGCAGGCCGTCGAGATCGGGCGAGGCGGCATGGGACGGGCGACCACAGCCATCGAGGACCTCGAGACCGTCCCCCTCCTGGAGTCGCTCCTCGCCTGAGCGAGCATCCGCACAGATGCGTCTCTCGACCCGCTCCTCGACGGTGAGAGACGCATCAAGGGTTCAGCGGCGGTGGAACGACTCGGTCACGGCCCGCCAGCGGTCGAGCGTGCCCGCGCCGAAGGCCCAGCCGCCGGTCGCGTCGTACATGACGACCCGGTCGGCGACCCCGTCGTACTTCGCGTGGAGCGCGTCCGCGAGGCCGTCCCACGTGGTCTCGAGGCTGTACACGTCGAGCATCTCGTCGGTGATGGCCGCCGCAATGCCCTTCAGGTCGCCGGCGCGCTGGAGCTCGTGGAGCCGTTGCGACGTCCCCTCCCATCCGTGGAGGTCGAAGACGCCGGCGTAGGTGCGCGTCGATCCGTAGAACGCGATCCGAAGGCGGGTGTCGTCGCGCGCCTTGGCCCGCTCCTCCTCCGTGTCCCCGATGATCGCCATCACCGGAGCGACGATCTTCACGTCGTCCGCGCTGCGCCCGGCCCGCTCGGCACCTTCGCGGACCGCCGGGAGCACGACCTCCTCGAGGTAGCGCAACGAGTGGAACGGATGCACGTGGATCCCGTCGGCGACCTCGCCGGCCATGCGGCACGACCACGGACGCACCGCGGCGACGTACACGGGCACGTTCGGGAACTCGATCGGTCCCGGGCTCCACATCGCCGGCAGCAGGTCGAACGACCAGTACTCGCCGTGGAAGTCGAGCTTCTCCTCGCCCTGGAATGCCCGGAAGATCGCGCGCAGCGCCAGCACGTACTCGCGAAGGCGCGACCCGGGGTGATCGAACTTCACCGAGTACCGGCGTTCGTTGTGCGCCTTCACCTGCGTGCCGAGCCCGAGCACGAAACGACCGCCAGTGGTGTCGGCGAGCTCCCAGGCGATCTGCGCGGTCACCATCGGGCTGCGTGGGAACGCGAGCGCGACCGCGGTACCGATGTCGAGGCCCGGAGTCGTGAGTGCCGCGGCCGTGCACCCGGTGTACGCGGTACGCCCGCTCTCCGTGAACCACAGTCCGTCGAAGCCGCACTCGTCGACCTCGGTCGACAAGCCGGGAACCTCCCGCAGCGAGCGACTCATCGCGATCGTATCGATCTTCATCGTCTGCGCGCCGCGAGTCCTACGTGCGTTCGACCGTGACCGGTGCCGGGACGG
>JBBDWT010000076.1:0-5345 GCA_040902705.1 Acidimicrobiia bacterium
ACACGAACTGGAGCGTGAACCGGGCGAAGCTCGCCACCGACCCCGAGATGTCGGCCACGACGATGACCTCGGGCTTCGACGGGTGCGGGTTCTTGAACTTGGGCTCGGCGGGCACACCGCCGTACGAGAGCGACGCACGAACGGTCTTGCGGAAGTCGAGCGTCCCCCGATGACGGCGCCGGCGCCGCTGAGCGAGCCGTGCGGCGAGCGCACGCGTCAACGGGTAGATCGCGCGCTGGAGCGCGACCATCTCGTCGCGCGACGCGTGCATGAAGTCGACGTCTTCGGGAAGCGGCTTGCGCAACGTGCGGGCCATCGCCTCGACCCCGCGGTCCGCGACCAGGCGACGCCGGATCTCTGCCTCCACGAGCTCCTTGAGCTCGCGCAGGCGCCGCTCGTAGTCCTCGCGCTGGAGGCGGTCGTCGAGCTCGCCGTCGCCGACCTCACCCGCCTCTCGGGCACGCCCCATCATGCGGGCGCCCAGGTCGTCGAGATCGAGCTGCCGCAGCGTCCGGTAGAGGTAGTACGTGCCGCCCACGGGGCGCCCGGGCTCCATCCCCGCGAACATCGTGACCGCCATCGCCGCGAGGCGTCGCAGAGCATCGCGGTCGCCGCTCATCAGCGCGTCGAGCAGCATCTGCGCGAGCTCGTCGCGCTCGAGCTGGCCACCGGCACCGCCACCCGATGCCTCCGAGAGGAGCGGGTCCCAGAGCTCGTCGCCCTCGGCGCCGTCCTCGCCGTCGATCCCCGGCGACCACAGCGAGAAGTAGACGTCGAAGACGGTCTCGAACGCGCGCCAGTGGTGGTGATGCTTGACCAGCGTCGCGCCGAGCGCAGCCTTGAACACGTCGCGTTCGGAGATGTCGACGTGCTCGACCGCCCGCATCGCGTCGAGGTTCTCCGTCATCGACACCGGGAGTCCCGCCGCCCGGAGCTCGTGCACGAACCCCTGCATCAGGTCCAGCATCACCATCTCTACGGCCTCACTCGCTGCGGGCCGGGATACCCGGCCCGCGGGCGCTCACTCGGCAGGCCGTGCTGGCCCCGCCGAGTGCTCACGCGGGGTCTTCCGGGACCAGCTCCTTGCGCGCCTTGGCGATGTCGGACTGGTACTTGAGGAGCACATGGAGGCTCTCGCCGATCGCCTCTGGCGTCACTTCCTTGCGCCCGAGGTACAGGAGCGTGCGCGCCCAGTCGATCGTCTCGGAGATCGACGGCGCCTTCTTCAGGTCGAGCTCGCGGATCGAGCGCACCACACGCGCGACCTGCTCGGCGAGCTCGTCGTCGATCTCGGGGACGCGCACGCGGACGATGTCCTTCTCGCGCTCGAGCTCGGGGTAGTCGACGTGCAGGTACAGGCAGCGCCGCTTGAGCGCCTCGGAGAGCTCGCGCGTGTTGTTCGACGTCAGGATCACGAGCGGCCGCTGCGTGCCCTTGATCGTGCCGAGCTCGGGGATCGACACCTGGAAGTCGGACAGCACCTCGAGCAGCAGGGCCTCGGTCTCCATCTCGACGCGGTCGACCTCGTCGATGAGCAGCACGATCGGCTCCTCGGCGCGGATCGCCTCGAGCAGCGGGCGCGTGAGGAGGAACTGCTCGGAGAAGATGTCGGACTCGACCTGCTCCCAGCTCGTCTCGTGCTCGCGATCGGACTGGATGCGCAGGAGCTGCTTCTTGTAGTTCCACTCGTACAGGGCCTTCGCCTCGTCGAGGCCCTCGTAGCACTGGAGCCGGATCAGTCGGGAGCCCGTGACCTGCGCGAGCGCCTTCGCGAGCTCGGTCTTGCCGACACCGGCCGGACCCTCGACGAGCACCGGCTTCTCGAGCCGGTCGGCGAGGTAGACGACCCCCGCGATGTTGGCGTCGGCCAGGTAGTCGGCGCCGCGCAGGCGCTCGATCACCTCCGGAACCGACTCGAACCGCTCAGCCACCTCAGATCCCTCCTGCGTCGCGTGGAACAGCCATGTCAGGTGACGACCTGACCATCGCCCCAGACGACGTACTTGTAGGTCGTGAGCTCGCGCAGGCCCATCGGACCGCGAGCATGGAGCTTCTGGGTCGAGATCCCGATCTCGGCCCCGAACCCGAACCGCTCACCGTCGGTGAACCGCGTCGATGCGTTGACCATGACGACCGCGGCGTCGACTTCACGAGTGAAGCGGCGAGCGGCGTCGAGGTCGCGCGTGATGATCGCCTCGGTGTGGCCGGTGCCGTACCGGTTCACGTGCTCGATCGCGTCGTCGAGATCGGCGGCGATCGCGACGGTCATCTCGAGCGCGAGGAACTCCCGTCCGAAGTCGCCTTCGGTGGCGACACCCATGGGCGACAGCAGGCGAGCGGGCTCATCGCCGCGCAGCTCGACGCCCGCATCCGTGAGCGCCTGCGCGATGCGCGGAAGAAACGCCTCGGCAACGTCGCGGTGGATCACGAGTGACTCGGCGGCATTGCACACACCGGGTCGGTTGGTCTTCGAGTTCACGACGATGTCGAGCGCCGCGTCGAGATCGGCCGCAGCATCGACGTACACATGGCAGTTGCCGTCACCATCGATGATCACCGGCACGGTTGCGTTGTCGAGGATGCTGCGGATGAGCGACGGGCCGCCGCGGGGGATCAGGCAGTCGACGTACTCGGTGAGCTGCATCACCTCGACCGCGGTCTCGTGCGACGTGTCCTCGACGAGGATCACGGCGTCCGCCGGGAGGCCGGCCTTCTCCGCGCCGTCGCGCAGTGCCGCGACGATCGCCTGGTTCGAGCGCAGGGCGGTCGACGAGCCGCGCAGGAGCGCAGCGTTGCCCGACTTGAGGCAGATCCCCGCCGCATCGCTGGTGACGTTCGGCCGGTTCTCGTAGATGATCGCGACGACGCCGAGCGGCACCCGCACGCGCTCGATGTCGAGCCCGTTCGGCCGGCGGAAGCCGTCGAGCACCTCCCCGATCGGATCGGGCAGCCCCGCGACCTGCCGCAGGCCGCCGGCCATGCCCTCGATCCGCGCATCGGTCAGTCGGAGCCGGTCGACGGTCGCGCCGTCGAGGCCGTCGGCGACCGCTGCGTCGAGATCGGCCGTGTTGGCCTCGAGGATCTCGGGTCCCCGGTCGAGCAGGATCTCGGCCGCGGCGAGGAGCGCTGCGTCCTTGGCTCCGGTCGACGCCTGCCCGAGCGCCCGAGAGGCGTCACGGGCGCGTCGCCCCAACTCGACGACTGCTCCCATGCGGGCGAGTGTACCTGCGGCCTTTCGGCCACCTTCCGGGGAGTCTCGATCGTCACCCCACAACGGGTGACGCAGGGAGCTCGGGGGGTGGGCCGAGGCCGCGCCGTCACGGACAAGCCGCCGGCGCGGGCCTCGCGCCCCCGCGACGCGCCGGTCGTCTGGAGCCCCGAGCCCACCGCGTGAGCGGTGGGTCAGAGGCTCTCCCCCCGTCGACCGACATCGCCGAGTGCCCGAAAGTGTGTCCGACGTCACTCGCGAACGCAAGGGGGAGCCTCAGGTCGGGAGCACGACCAGATCGTCGCGGTGGATGACCTCGTGCGGCGATCCCTCGGCGAGATCGCCCGTGCGCCGACCCGCGGCCGCCCGCAGGGCCGCCGCCGGGTAGCGCACGAGCCCCTTCGCGAACGGGACGCCATCGGCGACCACCTCGACCGCGTCCTCGGCTCCGAAGTCGCCTTCGACGGCCTGCACGCCGGCCGGCAGCAGCGAGCGCCCCTGCTCGGTCAGCGCGCGCCGCGCGCCCGCGTCGACGATCACCCGTCCCGACGCCGGCAGCGCGAACGCGATCCAGAGCTTCCGGCTCGGCAACCGCTCGGCGCGTGGCCGCACCGCGGTGCCGACGGCCCGACCCGCGATCGCGTCGCGCACGACCCCCGGTGTGTCGGCCGCCGCGATGACGACCCGCACGCCCGACCATGCCGCGATCTTCGCGGCCGCGACCTTGCTCGCCATCCCGCCGCTCCCGCGTTCGGTGCCGGCACCACCGGCGAAGGCCTCCATCGCGGCATCGACCTCGACGATCTCCTCGATCAACGACGCGCGCTCGTCGAGCCTCGGGTCGGCCGTGAAGAGGCCGCCCGTGTCGGTGAGCAGCACGAGCAGCTCGGCGCCGACGAGATGGGACACGAGCGCGGCGAGCCGATCGTTGTCGCCGTATCGGATCTCGTCGTCGGCGACCGTGTCGTTCTCGTTCACGATCGGCACCACGCCCAGCTCGAGCAGGCGACCGAGCGTCTCGCGCGCATGCAGGTACTGCGTCCGGTGACCGAAGTCGTGGGGGGTCAGGAGCACCTGCCCGGCGACGAGACCATGGTCGCCGAGGATCGCTCCCATGCGGGCCATCAATCGGGGCTGCCCGACCGCGGCGATCGCCTGGAGCGTGCCGATGTCGGCCGGGCGTGTCTGGAGCCCCAGCGCCGGCAGGCCGGCGGCGATCGCACCGGAGCAGACGAGCACCACGTCGTGGCCGTCGCCGCGCGCTCCGGCGAGCTCACGGCACAGCTTCACGACGGCGGCGTCGTCGAGCTCACCACCCGCCGTCGTGATCGACGACGTCCCGACCTTGACGACAGCTCTCATCCTGTCCACTCCTGGCGACGCCGCCGGGCCGCTCGGACCCCGCTCGCTGCGAGCCGGGGTACCCGGCTCGCTCTCCGCTCGATCATCCGAAGCCCTCGACGTACTCGAGCTCGAGGCCCGCGATGCGGACCGTGTCGCCGTCGCGAGCTCCCGCGCGGGCGAGCGCGCGCTCCACGCCCATCTTGCGGAACCGTTCGTGCACGTACCGCAGTGCCTCGGCGTTGGTGAGATCCGCCATCGCAACGACCCGCTCGGCCGCGCGCCCGGTAACGCGGTACGCGCCGTCGTCGTCGCGAACGACCGAGTAGCCGGACTCGCGCGGGCGCAGCACGACGAAGCTCTCATCGACGGGCTCGGTGGCGCGCGCCTCTTCGATCATCGTCGCGAGCGTCCCGAGGAAGGGAGAGAGCCCGTCGCGGGTCACCGCGGAGATCTTCATGCCGTCGAACGGCTGGGTCGCCACGTCGGCCTTGCTCCCGACGACGAGCCGCGGCCGGTCGAGCAGGTCGGGCCGGTAGCGCCCCAGCTCCTCGAGGAGCACGCGCTCCTGCTCCGCCGGGCTGCGCTCGTCGACGCTCGCGAGGTCGATGAGGATGACCAGCACCCGCGCACGCTCGACGTGGCGTAGGAACCGGTGCCCGAGACCCCGGCCGTCGGCCGCACCTTCGATGAGCCCGGGGATGTCGGCGAGGACGAACTCGTGCTCGCCGAACTTGACCACGCCGAGGTGCGGCTCGAGCGTGGTGAACGGGTAGTCGGCGATGCGCGGCTTGGC
>JBBDWT010000077.1:0-5289 GCA_040902705.1 Acidimicrobiia bacterium
CCACGGGCACGAGGATCAACGTCAGGCAGAACAGCGGGAACGTGGCCTGGAACGAGCGACTCTCCAACGCCCCGTTGCCGTGCACGTACCCCACGCCGTAGACCGCGACAACCGCGATCAGCGCGCCAGCCACGACCACGAACAACGCGGCCAACGGATCGAGCTCGAACCGCAAGCCCGCGAGCGGCAGGATCTCCGGCCAGAGCACGCGGGCCCGAGCGCCTCCGGCGAGCACCACGATGCCCGCGACCGCGCCGGTGACTCCACTCAGCGAGCACAGCGCCCCGGCGACACGCGCTCGCGTCGCCACCGGCGCCAAAGCGCCAGCTGATCCACTCGCGAGCGCAAGCACGGCGCACGCGGCGAGCGCGACGGACGAAGCGTTCAATGGCCCGTGAGGCGTCGGAGTGCTTCGACAATTGCTCCCGGTTCAGGTGGGCAACCGGGGACCTCGACATCCACCGGCAGTACGTCACCGACCGCGCCGTGCACACCGTAGGCACCACGGAACACGCCGCAGTCGAGGGCGCAGTCACCGAGCGCGACGACGAACTTCGGCGCAGGCGCTGCATCGAAGGCTTTCCGCAGCGGCGTCACCATGTTGTGGGTCACCGGGCCCGTCACGAGCAGCGCGTCAGCGTGACGAGGCGACGCAACGAGTCGCGCCCCGAAGCGCTCCGCGTCGTACACCGGCCCGAATGCCGAGGCGATCTCGAGCTCGCAGCCATTGCAGGAGCCGGCATCGACCTGGCGTATCTGCGCCGACCCGCGCAGCACGCCTGTCCCATCGAGAGGTTCGGGTCGAGCACCCGCAGGCTCGGCCGCGCGGCCGAGCCGCGCGATCCTGCGCATGAGTCCACCAGCCATCAGCTCACGTCGGTGATCCGGCGCGCGCCCGGTTCCGCACGCTCGATCGGCAGGTCCGGCATCGATGGCCACAGCTCACGAACTTCACGGAACGGACCATCGGGCAGCTGCTCGAGCTGTTGCAGTACGGCAGGTCGCGCCCCACCCTGGCGAGCGAAGGCAAGGAGCTGTTCACGAGTCACGGGGGGACCCATGAAGGCCGTCGCGAACTGTTCGGCGATCTCGACCCGGCTCACGGGCAAGTCCCGCAACCTCCTTCTGGAGATGCTCATGGTTCAAGAGATGCTCATGACATCTGTCGTTTGATGACATTATCATTTTGTGCCTGACATCCTCGGTTCCAGCTGCGCGCGCTCGCAGCTCGAGCCCGGGCAAGTCGCTCAGGTCACGTGCCTCGTGGTGCGATCACTCGACGCGGGCAGAGCGGGACCGGGGATGATCGGGAGCTCGGAGAGGCCGCGGAGCACGAGGCCGTCGCCGTGGCCCCAGTGCAGATGGTCGTCGGGAACGGCGAGGCGCAGCTGCGGGAACCGGCGAACCAACGTCTCCAGCGCGAGCTGTCCTTCCATGCGCGCGAGTGGGGCGCCGAGGCAGAAGTGGATCCCGTGCCCGAACGCGAGATGACGCATCTCCGCTCTCGCGATGTCGAGGGCGTCGGGATCCTTGTTCTGGTCGGGATCCCGGTTCGCCGAGGCCAGGTTGACGATGACCTGGGCGCCCATCGGGATCGTCACGCCGCCGATCTCGACCGGCTCGCGGGCGTAGCGGAACGTCGAGTGCGGGACGGGTGCGTCGTAGCGCAAGAGCTCCTCGACCGCGGTGGCGATCTTGCCCGGATCGGCACGCACCTCCGCGAGTTGGTCGGGATTGCGGAGCAACGCGACAACGGCGTTGCCGATGAGGCTCGCCGTGGTGTCGTGCCCGGCGACGATCAGCTGGAAGATCGTCGAGAGCAGCTCCGGTTGATCGAGGCGCTCATCGCCGTCACGTGCGCTGATCAACGCGCTGACGAGGTCGTCGCCCGGCGCGTCCTGCTTCGCCTCGACGAGCAGGTTCAGCATCTCCACGACCGCGTCGGACGCGTCCTTGGCCCGTGCATACGCTTCGGGCGACCCGGTCGGCGCGAGCAGCACCGTGAGCTCCCGTCCGAACTGTTCTCTCTGAGATTCGGGGACGCCGAGCAGCTCGCAGATGACCGTGAACGGCAATGGGAACGCGAAGGCGGCGACGAGGTCGACCACGCTGTCCGGCCCTCCGGTGGCGATGTTGTCGAGCAGGTCGTCGATGATCGCCTGCACGTGCGGGCGCAGCCGCTCGATCCGGCGAACCGAGAACGCGGCCGAGACCAAGCGACGCAGCCGCGTGTGATCGGGCGGATCGACCGCCAGCATGTGCCGCGCGAACGCCGGGCCCGGCAGACCCTCCGCCACGATCTCCCCGCCCGACGCGAACGCGGCGTGCATGTCCTTCGACAGCCGCACATCGTTCAGCGCCGCGCGGGACTCGGCGTAGCCGACGACGAGCCACGCCTCGTGCCCGTCGGCCAGCGTGACCGCATGCACCGGGGCGAGCTGCTGGAGCCGAGCGAACAACGGGAACGGGTCGTCGCGGTCGAACGAGCCCCACGCGGCGAGCGCCTGCTCGAGGTCCACCACTACGACTCACCCTTGACGGCGACGATCTCGAGGTACTCGCTCGGGATGCGGAGCGCGCCGGTGATCGACGTGTTGTGCTCCCGTGCGAGCGTCAGCAGATCATGTTCGAACGCGGATCGTTCCGCGGCGTCGAGGTTCCCGAACGCCTTGTGGGTCGGGCCGTAGTAGTCGCGGAACGTGTCGAGCCAGTGCTCCGCCGAGCGGTACCGGAACACGAACTCGCGTCGCTGCACTTCGAGGGTCAGCACCTCGGTCCCGAACAGCTCGGCGAGGCGAGCTTCGGTGCCCCATTCGAGTGGCGGGCGAACGCCGGCGGGCGGTGGCGCGTAGCGTCCGACGACCTTGAACATCTGACCGATGAACCCTTCGGGTGTCCAGTTCGTGAGGCCGACCCGGCCACCTGGCCTGCACACGCGGAGGAGCTCGCTGGCCGAGCGCTCTTGGTCAGGAGTGAACATCACGCCGAAGGTCGACAACACGACGTCGAAGGTCCCGTCGTCGAACGGGAGCGCCTCGGCGTCGGCCTCCTTCACGGCGATCGTCAGACCCTCGGCTGCGGCCCGCGCGCGCGTTCCTTCGAGCAGTGCCGGTACGTAGTCGGACGCGGTGACCTCGCAGCCTCGTCGTGCTGCTGCGAGGGCGGCGTTGCCGTTGCCGGCGGCGACGTCGAGCACGCGCTCGCCGGCGGCGACATCGAGGGCTTCGCAGAGCATCTCGCCGGTGAGCTGCAGGGTGGTACCGATCACGGCGTAGTCACCCGACGACCATGTGCCCTGTTGCCGGGTCTTGATCGCTTCGAAGTCGATGCCGGTGGAGGTCGTGTGCATGTTCGTCTCCTTGATTCGGGTGTCGGCTGGGGTTCGCGTGTCGGGAAGGGCAGATCGGCGAAGCGCGAGCGCGGCGGCCTCATGGTCTCGGCCGAGCTCGATGAGCAACTCGGTGTGGCGGTCGCGAGTGGTCATGCCTCGATGATCGGCTGTCGGCGCGGGCGCCGCATCCGCGGTCCCTGCCATTCCGGAGTCGGCGCTCGTGGGCAATTCGCGCCATGCGCCGGTAGCGTCTGATCTCGTGAGCTCCACACCATCGCGACCGAACAAAGGGGGTTCGGGCACGCTCGGAGCCGCGCATGACGCGCTCGCTCGCCACGATTGGCAGGCGGCCTACGACGCCGCCGGGCTCGCTCGTCGTTCGGATGGCGACCGACTCAGCGAGGCGGCGCGCCTGGACGCGCGCGCCGAGGCTGCCTGGTGGCTGGGTCGGATGGACGAGTGCATCGAGACGCGTGAGGCCGCATACGCGATCTTCGATGAATGCGACGATCACCGGTCCGCGGCGCAGTGCGCGGTGCGGCTCTACGAGCACTACTGCTTCAAGGCCCAGCCCAACATCGGCGGCGCGTGGCTGCGGCGCGCGCGTCACCTGCTCGACGATGACGTCGAATGCGCTGCGTACGGCAATCTGGTGCTGCGCGAAGGCGAGGTCGCGCACGGACGCGGGGAGCTCGACCTCGCAGCGGAACAGGCGCATCTGGTCATCGAGCTCGGTCGGCGTCTGCGCGTCCCGGATCTCGAAGCCGAGGCGTTGCAGGCCCTCGGTCGGGTGCTCGTCGACCAGGGCCTCCCGCGTGAGGGCCTCGAGTACCTCGACGAAGCGATGCTCCTCGCGGTGGAAGGCAGGCTGGGCCCGTACGCGACCGGCAAGGTCTATTGCAGTCTGATCAGCGCGTGCGAGGAGCTCGGCGACCACCGCCGCGCCGCGGAGTGGACCGACGCGACCACCCGTTGGTCCGAACGCCACCCGTTCGCGGTCTTCCCCGGACTGTGCCGGGTGCATCGAGCGTGGGCCCTGCAATGCCGAGGAGAGTGGACGCGAGCCGAACAAGAGGTCATCCAGGCCTGCGAGGAGCTCGTGGGCGTGAGCCGTGTCCATGCCGCGGTCGGCTTCGTCGAGCTGGGTGAGGTGCGGCGCCGACTCGGCGATCTCGAAGGGGCCGAGGAAGCGTTTCGTGAGACCGAGGCGCTCAGCGGGCGGCCACAAGCCGGCCTTGCGTTGCTCCGTCTGGCGCAAGGTCGACTCGACGCGGCAACGGCGATCATCGCCCGAGCGCTCGAGGAAGAGACCTGGAACCGGCTCGCCCGCGCCAAGCTGTTGCCGGCCCGCGTCCAGATCGCCGTCGCGTGCGGTGACTTCGAGGCGGCGCTCGCGGCAGCGACAGAGCTCGAGATCATCGCGTCCGATTTCGAGAGTCCTGCACTCCTCGCGGCCGCCGCGTCGGCGCAGGGACGACTGAGCCTCGCGCGAGGCGACGCGACCGACGCGGCTGTGGCCCTGCGACAAGCCCTCGACCAGTGGCAAGAGCTCGACGTTCCCTACGAGGTCGCGACCGCTCGGTTGCTGCTCGGTCAGGCCTGTCGCGTCGCCGGCGACGAGGACGGCGCATCCGGATCCTTCGCGGCCGCCGAAGCGATCTTCGAGCACCTCGGTGCAAGCCTCGACATCCGCGCGACCCGCGATCTCCATCAGCGCGCTGAGCTACCCGCCGGCCTGACCCACCGAGAAGCAGAGGTCTTGCGCCTCGTCGCCTCGGGTCACTCCAACAAGGACGCCGCCGCCGCGCTGTTCCTCAGCGAGAGGACGGTTGCCCGGCACCTCTCGAACATCTTCACCAAGACCGGCGTCTCATCGCGTTCGGCTGCCACCGCGTACGCGTTCGGACACGGCCTCGCCGGACCATGAGACCGGGCAGACGACTCGACGTCGGAGCTAG
>JBBDWT010000078.1:0-440 GCA_040902705.1 Acidimicrobiia bacterium
GCCGGTACCCGCCGGAGAGCCCGAAGCGCTGGGGTGCCTGGGGCTCTGCTACCGTTTTTGTGTCACGTGTGGACGCAGAAGCGCTCCACCTGTGGCATCACTGGTTTACCAATCTCTCTTGTCGCTCCGTCATGCGGTCTGCGTCCCTTGGGAGTCGGTTCACCCTGTGAGACCTATCCGCATCACATCAACACTGGAGCAACACATGGCAACACGAGGCACCGTCAAGTGGTTCAACGCCGAGAAGGGCTTCGGCTTCATCTCGCGTGAAGGCGCCGACGACGTCTTCGTCCACTTCTCCGCGATCCAGGGCGACGGCTACCGCTCGCTCGAGGAGGGCCAGACCGTCGAGTTCGACGTGGCCCCCGGGCGTAAGGGCGAGGAAGCCCAGAACGTCCGCGTCGTCTGACGAGCCGGGTCGGGGGGGGGGGGGGGGGGGG
>JBBDWT010000078.1:450-5277 GCA_040902705.1 Acidimicrobiia bacterium
CCCCCCCCCCCCCCCCCCCCCCCCCCCCCCACCTCCGGCCCAGCTCACCGGCCCGGATTCCCCCCTACGAGGAGAGCCCCGATGGGCAGTCGCAACCGACAACGAGCAACCTTCCAGAAGCGCCAGCGCGAGATGCAGCGCCAGGAGCGCCAGGCCGAGAAGCGCGCCCGCCGTCAGGGCAACGCGCCGATCGAGGAGCGCACCGAGCGCCACGGACCGTCGACGAGCGAGTTCCCCCCCGGGATCGGCCAGTACCCCACCGAGATCGGTCGCTACCCCGGCGAGAGCGACGAGTCCAACGACACCGACGAGCCCACCGACGCACCGACGGCGCGCAGCGCGTCGTGAGCGCGGGGCCGTCACGCGCTGACGGCCCGCCCCGACGGCTGTTCCCCGGCTGACGGAGTCCGCACCCGGGCTCACATAGTGTCCGGGCTGTGACACCACCCACGCCCGACCCCCATCTCGAACCCGCGATCTCCGCCGCCGACGTCCTGCGCTGGGCGGAGACGCTCTCGGGGATCGCGCGCACCGGGCTCGGCTTCACCCAGAGCCTGTACGAGAAGGAGCGCTTCGAAGAGGTGCTCAAGGTGGCCGCCGACATCCGCGCGGCCGCCATGGAGGAAGCCGAGGCCGACGCGCTCTTCGAGGAGTGGCTCGCGACCGTCGGTGAGGGTGTCGCCGGCTACGTGACGCCGAAGGTCGCGGTCGCGGCGGTCGTCGGCAACGACCGGCACGAGATCCTCCTGACCCAGCGCGCCGACTCCGGCGTCTGGCTCTACCCGGTCGGGTGGGCCGACGTCGGGTACTCGCCGTCGGAGGTCGCGATCAAAGAGGTGTACGAGGAGACGGGCATCGAGGTCGAGGTGAGGTCGCTCATCGCGGTGTTCGACGGTCTGCGACTCGGCTTCGCCCGCTTGCCCCTCTACTCCATCGTGTTCCACTGCGAGCAGATCGGCGGTGAGCTCCAGGGCCACCCGCTCGAGACGCGCGCGGTCGGCTTCTTCGCCCAGGACGACCTCCCGTGGCCGCTGGCCGGTGGCGCGCGCTGGGTCGAGACCGCGTTCGCCGCGATCAACGGCGAGCCGCGCGCCGTCGACTTCGACCCCCCGCGCATCCCCCCCTGGCGCGGCGACGACGCCTGACCTCGTCCGGTTGCGTCCCTCACCGTCGTGGGGCGGGTCTCAGGACGCATGCCGGGGGCTTCGGGCTCCGGCTCCCGGGCTCAGGACGGGGTGAGCTCCGACATCCGGTAGAGCGGACGGAGCTCGACGCCGATCTCCGTCAGCGCCTCGGGGCCGCCCGACTCGCGGTCGATGACGCACAGTGCACAGCTGACGATCGCGCCGCGCTCGCGCAGGTCACCGCAGCTGATCACGACCTGCCCACCCGACGTGACGACGTCTTCGACGATGGTGACGCGCCGCCCGTCGAGCTCGCCACCTTCGGCGAGGCGGCAGGTTCCGTACGTCTTCGCCTCCTTGCGCACGAACAGCGTCGGCAGCCCGGTCACCTGCGAGAGCATGACGGCCAGGGGCACGCCCCCCAGCTCGAGCCCGGCCAGTGCCTCGGTGCCGTCGGGCACGAGCGGCGCCAGCGCCTCGGCGATCGTGCGCAGCAGATCGGGCTCGGCCTCGAACAGGTACTTGTCGAAGTACTCGTGGCTGACCGTCCCCGACCGCAACGTGAACGTGCCCGTGAGGTGGGCGACGTCGTGGATCCGGTGCGCGAGCGCGCTCCGCTCGTCGTCGTCGGTCGCTGCACTCATCACGCGTCTGCCAGCTCGTCGAACAGCATCTGCGTCAGTGACACCCGGCCCTCCGAGTCCTCCCAGGCCGCGCCGATGCGGTCGTGGTCGACCAGCCCCGCCGCGTCGGGCGGGATCCCGAGCGCCTCGGTCGCCGCCATCGCCAGCGTCGCGGGCTCGATCTCGTCGCCGTAGGCGGGGAAGCACTCGAGCCCGTCCCAGAGCGACGAGATCGCCCGCCGCTCGTTGCCGAGCGCGAGGGCCTCGTGGTCGGCGCCCGCCGCGAGCGCGCCCACGACCTCGTCCCACAGGTCGTACGGGCCCGAGCCGTCGGGCGCCCGGAAGCCGGCCACCGGGTGCAGCCGCCACTCGAGCGTCGACGCGCCGGGACCGTGGTCGCTCAACCAGGTCTGCGTGCCGTTGACGTAGCCGTCGACGGGTGGGCCGAGGCGCTCGTCGAGCGCGACGACGATCGCGGGCGTGGCGCGCCACACGACTGTCGGGACGAGCGAGCTCACGCCGCGGTCGACTCGATGGGGCCGTAGCGAACGATCGGCTCGAAGAGGTCGATGACCGTGCGGTCGTCGTCGAGGATGCCGCGCACCCTCGGCGGGGCGAGGCGCTTGCGCGCGAACCGCGTGGCGACGACGGCCTTGCGCGCGTCGCCGTCGCGATCGAGCTGCCACGTGGCCTCGTCGAGGAGCAGCGCGCCCTCGACGACGTCCGCGAGCAGGAAGGCGAACCGGCGCGCGTGCAGCAGCTGCATCTCGCTGGACGAGCCTTCGAGGTGTGTGATCGCGTCGCGGGCATCGGCGAGCGTCGCCGCGACCGCGTCGACCGCCGCGCCGAGCACGGGTGCGGTGGTGGCGCCGTCGAGCGCCCGCTCGACCCGCGCCAGGAGCGCGACATGGGTGCCTTCGGTGAGCATCGCCCGGCGCACGTCGAGCGCGCAGATGTTCTCGGTGCCCTCCCAGATCGTGTGGCACTGCGCGTCCCGGAGCTGACGGGCCATCGGCCAGTCCTCCATGTAGCCGTTGCCCCCGAAGAGCTCGAGTGCCTGGCTCGCGGCGGTGATCGCCTCTCGCGTCGCGCGCATCTTCGCGAGCGGGACGAGGATGCGCCGCAGTCGCCGGCCCTCGTCCGCGTCGGCTGCGGTACGCGTCGCAGCCGCGCACTCGTACGTGAGCGCCATGCCGGCCTCGAGCTCGACCAGCAGCTCGACGAGCGTCTCCCGCACCAGCGGGTAGCTGTCGATGCGCTGATCCCACTGCTCGCGGTGCGCGGCGTAGATCGCGCCTTCGAGGAACGAGCGGCGGTGGATCCCGAGACCCATGAGCGCCACCCCGAACCGCGAGCCGTTGACCATCTCCATCATCTTGTTGATGCCGCCGCGCGGGCCGTCGTCCTCGGAGCCGGGATCGGTCGCGCTGCGCGGCGTGCCGGCCATCCACGCCCGCGCGCCCTCGAGCGTCACCTCGGCCGTCGGCACCCCGGTCGTGCCGAGCTTCGGCTTGAGCCGCTTGATGCGGAACCCGTTCGGGCTCCCGTCGGGGAGCACGCGCGGGACGATGAACGTCGCGAGCCCGCGCGCACCGTCGGGTGCGTCGTCCGGGCGCGCGAGCACGATGAACACCTCGGCGTCGACGTTGGAGCAGAAGTGCTTCTCGCCGTGGAGCCGCCACTCGTCGCCGTCGGCGACCGCGCGAGTGGTGTTCGCGCCGACGTCGCTCCCGCCCTGACGCTCGGTGAGGAACATGCCGCCCTCCCAAGCCTCGGCCGGGTCGAGGCTGGTGAGGCGCCGGAGGAAGTCGTCGCGCACCGCGTCGGGCGCGTAGCGCTCGACGATGTCGGCCGCGCCCGCTGTCATGCCGAGGCCGCAGTAGATGGCGGTCTCGGCCTGGGAGACGAGGTAGCACATCGACGCGGTGAGGACCGCCGGCACCGGCCGGTCCGCGTGCTGGGGGAGCCCCACGAACCCGGCGCGCACGAGGTCGGCCTTGCTCTCGGTCCAGGTCGGGTGGTGGACCACGCGGTCGACCTCGACGCCCCACTGGTCGAAGCGCTCGAGCACCGGCCCGTGCTTGTCGGTGACCTCGGCGCGCCGTGCCAGCGCGCCGCCGCAGAGCTCGCCGTAGGTGGCGACGTGCTCTTCCGCGAAGGCGCGGTCGGCGGGGTCGGGGAGGTGGCGGTCGAGCAGCAGCCGCAGGTTCGGGTCGACGGCGTACCAGTCGAGGCCGATCGCGTCCTCGCACGACGCATAGTCGGGCAGCACGTTGGTGAGGGTACCCCCGAACCCGGGTGCCGCTAGCGTCCCGGCGGTGAGCATCCGTCGTGCGGTCGCCCGAGTGGCGACGGCCGTCCTCGTCGTCGGTGCGGTCGCGACCGCGTGCGGGGACGACTCGTCCGAGCGCCTCGGGGCCACGGAGTACCGCGAGCGCGCCACCGAGCAGTGCACGCAGCTGAAGGACGCGAGCGACGGGCTCCGGGCCGCGCAGGCGCCCGGTGCGTCCGGACCGACGGTGACCAAGTTCATGCAGCAGGCCGCCGACGGGCTGCGTGATCTGGTGTCGAGCCTCGAGCGCCTCACGCCACCCGCGGACCTCGAGCCCGACGCGGATCACCTGCACCAGGCGCTCGAGCGCTACGCCGACGGGCTGGACGACCTCGCCGACCGCGTGGGGCCCGACGGCACGTTCCGCACCACGCTCGATGCCAACAAGAAGATCGTCGAGCGCCTGAACGGGATCGCGGACCGCGCGACCGGGCTCGTGACGCGGCTGGAGCTCGCGGGCTGTCTCCTCCCGGCCTGACGTGCGGGCCGTCGTCGGTGTCGTCGTGCTCGCGCTGGTGGCCTCGGCGTGCGGAGGTGGTGGGCGCCGTTCGCACGGTGAGTTCATGCACGCCGCCGGCCGGATCTGCCGCGAGGCGAACGACCGGTTCGCGCAGGTCGACATCGTCCGACCGACCGCCGACCGGGCCGCCGCCGCGTTGACGGAGGTCCTCGAGATCGGCGCCGCCGCGATGCGCGACCTGCGACGGGTGAAGCCCCCCAAGGGCGACGAGCGCGACGTCGCCGCCTG
>JBBDWT010000079.1:0-5276 GCA_040902705.1 Acidimicrobiia bacterium
TCGTGCGCGAGTACTGGGAGCTCGGCACGCGGCCGGGCGACCACTTCATGCACTGCTTGTTCACGTTCCGCGGGCCGGGCATCCACGACACGATCCGCGGGATCGGCGCGACACCGGTGTTCGTCGACCACCAGCCCGGTGACATCGAGCAGCTGTTCCGGTTCAGCCGCGAGCTCCGGCCGACGGGGTGGTACACGCTGTCGGGACCGCTGATCATGATGATCGAGGAGGCGGCGGCCCGGCTCGACGTCGACCTGGCCGACGTGTGCTCCTCGTACCAGGGCGTGATCTTCGCGGGCGAGCCGCTCGGTCCGCGTGCACGTCGGCGCGTCGAGGAATGGGGGCTCGAGCTCTTCATCCAGACGAGCCTCGGCGACGTGGGCGCGGCGACCGAGTGCCGGGAGCACGACGGCTGCCACATGTGGGAGGACTGCGCGTACATCGAGTGCTTGGACCCCGAGGGCGACGCGCCCGTCGCCGACGGAGCGCGCGGCGAGCTGGTGTCGACGACGCTCGTCGACAAGATCGCGCCGCTCCTGCGCTACCGCTCCGACGACCTCGTCCGGATCTCCCACGAGCCGTGCGGGTGCGGTCGGACCCACGGTCGGGTCTGGACGCTCGGGCGCAAGGGCGACGAGCTGCTCGTCGAGGGAGTCTCGGTGCTGCCCGGCGACATCTGGGGCGCGGTCGAGAGCATCGACGAGACGAACGGCCTCTTCCAGATGATCCGCCCGGGCCGGGAGGTCGACGCGCTGCGCCTCCGGGTGGGGTACGCAACCGAAGGGCCGGGCGGGCTGCCCGCGCTGCGGGGACGCATCGAAGACGCCGTCGAGGAAGCCGTGGGGCTGCGGCCGGAGATCGACCTCGTGGAGCGCGACGTGCTGCTGCGCCAGGGTCCGCCGCACAAGATCCCGCGCGTGACGAAGGCGTGAGGGGACGCCGGTGACGTTCGCCAAGGAGTTCGAGGCGATGCCCCGGGTGTGGGGCGTCGGACGCGTCATGGTCGGCGACCCGAGCGGAGCGACCCGGGGCCGGGTCGTGCCGTGGGAGATGAGCGCGGCCGACATCGAGGACGAGACCGAGATCGCCGCCGACCACTACCGCGCGCTCGGGCTCGGCGACGGTGACCTCGTGCTCGTCGTCGCGCTGCTCTCGCAGGCGATCCACGCAGTGCCGCTGGAGCAGGGCGCGGGCCGCGTCGGCGCACTCTACTCGTCGGCTGATGCGACTCGCTTCGACGCGTTCCGCACTGCGTCGCTCATCCGTCAGCTTCACGCGAAGGTCGTGATCGGCGTCGACGCCGAGATCACCACCGGGCTCGACGATCTCGACCGCGATCTCGCCGACGTCTTCGGGCCCGTCAGCGCCGTCGTGACCGCCGACCAGGAGGCACACGCCCGACTCGTCGCGGCCGGGCTCCGACCGGGCCGGTACCTCCGCCTCGGCCCGACGAGCGCGGTCGCTCCCCCGGGGACGGACGCGCTCGTCTACGACACCGAGCGCTGGCAGGTCGACGAGGACGCCGGCGAGCTGCTCCTGACGAACCTCGCCGACCGCCTGATGCCGTGCGACCGCTTCCGCACCGGCATCCGCGGCACCGTCCCCGAACCGGGCCGCATCCTCCTCACGCCCTGAGAACCCGGGCCTGCGTCCCTGAACCCGCCCCACGACGGTGAGCGACGCAACCTTGGGGGTCAGCGTTTGCGGAGGAGGGTGACGCCGTCGCCGAGGGGGAGGATGGCGGTCTCGACGCGGTCGTCGGCGGCGACCATGTCGTTGAAGGCGCGGATCGCGACGGTGTTCTCGTCCTGCGCGTGGTCGTCGACGACCGCGCCGCTCCAGAGCGTGTTGTCGACGAGGATCAGCCCGTCGACGCGCAGCCGCGGGAGCAGCTCGCCGTAGTACGCGGCGTAGCTCGGCTTGTCGGCGTCGATGAACGCGAGGTCGATCGGCTCGTCGGTCGGGAGCGCGCGCAGCGTCTCGATCGCCGGCGCGATCTTCAGCTCGATGCGATCGTCGACCCCGGCGCGCTTCCATGCCTCCTTCGCGATCGCGGTGTACTCCTCGCTCACGTCGCAGCAGAGGAGCCGACCACCGTCGACGAGACCGCGCGCGATGGCCAGCGACGAGTACCCGGTGAACGTTCCGACCTCGACGGCACGACGGGTCCCGATCGCGCGCGTGAGCAGCTGCATGACCGCGCCCTGCTCGGGCGAGATCTGCATCATCGAGAGCCCTTCGAGCTCCGTGTTCGTCGTGTCGATCAACCAGCGCTGAACCTCGTCGGGCGGCGTGCCGTGGTCGACGATGTACTCCGCGATCGCGGGGCCGAGGAAGAACGACTTCGGGTCCTTGGTCATGCGCCCGAGGCTACCGACCACCGCGACCGGGCACCGCGGCGCGCGTCTCCGGGCACCGGCCTGACGAGTCGCTTGACCGCGGCCGCGTGCGGCGCCGAACCCACTGCACGACGACGTCGGCACCGAGGAGGCAGACGGCGAGCCACGTCAGGCCGGTGATCGCGTCGAACTGCGCGGGCCAGCTCGAGATCGTCGGGTACCCGTGGCGGGCCTGCTGCACCACCACGTAGGTGGCCGCGGCCGCGAGCGCCACGACGCTGCCGACAGTGAGCAGCGCGCGCAGCCGCGGCGCGAGCAGCGCGCCCACGACCGCGAGCCCGACGACGAGCCCGACCCACGGGCGCGCCGCGATGCCCGACACCACCGCCAGCGCGAGGGCGGTCGCGGCGACGACGAAGGGTGTCGGTCGTCCCGCGCTCGAGGTCAACGGTGACTCGAGCGCTGGCCGCGCGTCGACGGCGTCGTGCGGCACGACCGGGAGCACGTCACCGCGACGCCGCCGGAACAGGGGGACGAGGCACAGCAGCACGGCCAGCACCGAGGCGCCGATGCCCCACCAGACCAGGTCCTGGGGTGCCCAGCGCAGGTGCACGCTCAGCTCGCCCGCGCGCGCCGGGGTGATCTCCCACCCGTTGGCGTAGCCGTTCACGAGCGTGGGCTCGCCGACCTTCGCGGCGCCGTCGACCTCGAGCTCCCACCCGTCGCTCCTGCTCTGGCCGAGCACGAGCCAGAACGGTGTGCCGTCCGAGCGCACCTTCGCGTCGAGCGTCGTCGGTCCCTCGTCGAGGTCGCGCACCGTCGCGCCCGACGTCGCGCGTCGCGCCCCGAGCGGACCCGGAGCGAGTGGGCCGCCGCCCCGGTCCGAGCCGAGCACGAGGCGATCGACGTCGAGACCGGTCTCGAGCCCCGGTGCCGACCGCACGACGTGGTCGCCCGCCGCGAGCCCGAGCGGTTCGGGGCCACACGCCTCGAGGTCGAGACCACGGTGCGCCTCGCCGGAGAGAACGTCACCGCCGACGCGCACCCCGATCGGCTCGCCGTCGACGGTCACGAGGTCGCTGCGGCACGAGTCGGGCACTGCGGCCGGCGTCGCCGGGAGGGGAGCCCCAGGCAGGCCCGCCTCCGCGATCGCGACCGGCAGTACCATCGGGCGCTGCGTGCGCGGGTCCGGGGTGGTGACCGAACGCACACCGTCGATGGTCAGGCGGAACGTGCTGCCGGTCACCGGATCGAACGACAGCGGCACGGTCGTGCTCGCGCCTTCGGTGGCGCCGTCGGCGATCGCCGGCAGCTCGATCGTCCGTGCCGGCGCGCCGTCGACCTCGAGGCGAACGCGCGTCGGGACGGAGTGACGACCGTCGGCGACGACCTCGAGGTCGAGGTGGTCGACGGTGAGCGGTTGGTCGAGTCCGACCTCGAGCCACTGCGCGACCTGGTCGACGGAGGCACCCATCGGCGCGATCCACGCGCTCGCCGGGTCGTCGTCGAACGCGCGCGACGCTCGGGCCGCAGCATCGCCCCGCAGGTGACCCGACGCCGAGAACACCGCCCCCGGTGCCGTCGTGCCGAGCACCTCGTCGAGGGTGGCATCGGGCGCGTTCGGCGAGACGCGCGCCCGGCCGTCGACCGCGAACACACGATCGGTCGGCAGCGCGAACTCGCGCGCGAGCGACCGCTCCTCGTCCGCGCGGCGACGGCTCGCCGGCTCGTAGCCGAGGCGTGTCATCAGGATCACGAGCCGGTGGTCGAGCGAGGACGCGCCGGCCGTACGGAGGAGTCGCGTCGGCAGTCGCACCACCTCGTCGACGCGCGGCGCTGCGGCCCGGTCGCCGACCGTCACCTCCGCGAAGCCGACCCCGTTCTGCCCGCCGAAGCTCGCGAGGTCTCCGACGTTCGTGTCGAGAACCTCGATCGAGAGGTGGTCGACCGATCGGCGGCCGAAGCGGACCTCCTGACCGCTCGCGGTGTGCGACGAGCCGTCGAGGTCGACCGTGACCGCCGTGCCATCGCCGAAGTCGAGCCGGGCCCGGGTGACGAACCGCAGGTCATCGGGCCCGTGGGGCTGCGCGAGCGTGACGTGGTCGGTCGTCACCGGCTCGACGAGATCGACGACGAGCCGTTGCCCCGTCGGGTCGTCCTCACCGCCGACGCGCCATGCAGTGTCGAGGTCGCCGTCGAACGCGGCCGCCGCGCGCTGCTCCGGCGCGTAGATCGAGCGCTCGCCGTAGCCGGTGGCGTCGACGCGCTTCACGCCCCGCTGCTCGACGACGGTGCGGTCGGAGTCGTCGCTCCCCGGGAACACCTCGAGCCGCTTGTCCTCGGGGTCCTCGCGCCGCGCGGCTTCGCCGGCGCGCTCGGTCGCACCGGTCACGTCCCGGATCGCGCCCCACCTCCGGGCCCGCCGGCGGTTCGTGTCGGACACGACCAGATCTGCGCCCTGGTCCAGCACCGTGCGGAGCCCGGGGCGATCGGCGGCGTAGGACGCCGAGTACAGGACGAGCTCACGGCCGTCGAGCAGGCCCTCGGCCGCGAGGTCGACCAGCGCTTCGCCGTCGCCCGCGACCAGCACCGGCTGCCCGGTCGGCGCGGTGCTCAGGATCGAGGGCGTGCCGCTGACGGGGAACAGCGCGACCGGCGGCGGCCACGGGGCGTCCGACGGCGTCCGCAGCTCGATCTCGTCGAGCAGCGGGAAGCGCGTGGGCACGTTCGGAACGGCATCGCCGAAGTCTTCGGGAGTCCCGAGCCCGGCGGGGCGCGGATCGACGAGGTCGGACCACAGCACGCGCGGCCTCGGGGTGTCGGAACGCTCGTACTCGAGATCGGACCGTAGGAGCACGGTGCCGCTGTTGAGCATCCGGGCGATCGGCACCAGCGACTCGGGCTCGAACGTGCCTTCCTGGAGGCGGTGGTCGAGCG
>JBBDWT010000080.1:0-5184 GCA_040902705.1 Acidimicrobiia bacterium
TCTGCCCGGGGCCTTGCTCGCCCTGGGTGAACGACCCGCACCAACCGGACCAGATCGCTACCAAACCGACGTCCGCGCAAGCTGCGCTCGACGCAGAACCGTGCGGCACAACCGATCCACGCTCCGCTGGCCTGTTCGGGCCGGGGGAGCGTTCGCGTGAGCGGACGTTCACGCCGACGCAGACGAGCAGAAGGCGCGACAGAAGATGGCTGCCAAGGGGATCCTCGGGCGCAAGCTCGGCATGACCCAGATCTGGGACGCGCAGAACCGCGTTGTCCCCGTGACCGTGATCGAGGCCGGGCCCTGTCGCGTCGTGCAGCTCAAGACTCCCGAGCGCGACGGCTACGCCGCGGTGCAGCTCGCGTACGGGACCACCAAGGCGCAGCGGCTGACGAAGCCCGAGCTCGGCCACCTCTCGAAGGCGGGAGCCGACCCGTCGCGCGAGCTCGCCGAGCTCCGCGTCGACGACCTCTCTGCCTACTCGGTCGGCCAGGTCATCGCCGCCGACGTGTTCGACGCCGGCGACCTCGTCGACGTCACCGCGATCAGCAAGGGCAAGGGCTTCACCGGCGTCATGCAGCGCCACAACTTCAAGGGTCAGGGCGCGAGCCACGGAAACCACAAGAGTCACCGCGCTCCGGGCGCGATCGGCGCCTGCGCGACGCCGGCGCGCGTGTTCCGGGGCCAGCGCATGGCGGGTCAGCACGGTGCGAAGAAGGTCACCACCCTGAACCTCGAGGTCGTCGAAGGCGACCCCGAGCGGGGGTTGCTGCTCGTGAAGGGCTCCGTGCCCGGTGCGAACGGCAGCCTCGTGTTCGTGCGCAACGCGGTGAAGGGCCCGAAGGTCGGTCCGTACGAGCCCCGCGCGAAGGCAGAGCCCGAGGGTGCGACCGCAGGTGACTCCGATGCCGAAGGCTCGCCCGCGGACGGGGTATCCCCGGCCGCAGAGCCTGAGGCCGTGCAGGAGGAGGTATCGGCGTGAACGTCGACGTCATCTCTCCGAAGGGCACCAAGGCCGGCTCCGCGGAGCTGCCCGACGACCTGTTCGGCATCGAGCCGAACGTCGCGGTGCTGCACCAGGTCATCAACGCCCAGCTCGCGCACCGCCGCGCCGGCACGCACAGCACGAAGACGCGTGCCGAGGTCGCCGGGGGCGGCGCGAAGCCGTGGCGTCAGAAGGGCACCGGCCGGGCGCGCCACGGATCGATCCGATCGCCGCAGTGGCGCGGTGGCGGCATCGCGCACGGCCCGAAGCCCCGCGACTACTCCGAGAAGACGCCCAAGAAGATGGTGCGCCTCGCGCTGCGGTCCGCGCTCTCCGACCGCGCGGCCGAGGGCCGGGTGAAGGTGCTCGACAGCTGGGGCATCGACGAGCCCAAGACCAAGGCCGGGGTCGACCTCCTCGTCGGGCTCGGGCTGCGCCCCGCAGGCGAGCGGGCACCGCGGGTGCTGATCGTCCTCGACCGCGGCGAGCACGCGGTCTGGAAGTCGTTCCGCAATCTCGGCGAGCGCGTGCAGATCGTGCTCCCCGAGGAGCTCAACCCGTACGACATCCTCCTCAACGACTGGATCGTCTTCTCGAAGGCGACGCTCGACGACACCAACGCCCGCTACGCCGAGAAGGCGGAGGCGGCGCCTGCGAAGAAGGCGGCGCCGGCCAAGACAGCGCCGAAGGCCGCGGACACGAGTGAACCGGATGCCGAAGGCGCGCCCGCGGACGGGGTACCCCCGGCCGCAGCGCCGAAGGCCATCGAGGAGGGTGACGACGCATGAGCCGCGACGCACGCGACGTGGTCATCCGCCCGGTCGTGTCGGAGAAGTCGTACGCGTCGTACGACGACAACGTCTACACGTTCGTAGTCGCCGACGACGCCAACAAGGTGGAGATCCGCCAGGCGATCGAGTCGATCTTCAACGTCAAGGTCACCAACGTGAACACCCTCAACCGGCGCGGCAAGCGAAAACGCAACCGCCGCACCGGTGGCTACGGCAAGCGTGCCGGCCAGAAGCGGGCGATCGTGTCGCTCGCCGAGGGCGACCACATCGAGATCTTCGGGAGCTGACGTGGCGATTCGCAAGCGCAAGCCCACCAGCCCCGGCCGTCGGTTCCAGACCGTCTCGGACTTCTCGGAGATCACCCGCGATCGCCCCGAGAAGGCGCTGACGCGTTCGAAGAGCAAGACGGGCGGGCGCAACTCGTACGGCCGCATGACCGCGCGACACCGCGGTGGTGGCCACAAGCAGAAGTACCGCCAGGTCGACTTCCGCCGCGACAAGGACGGCATCCCGTCGAAGGTCGCATCGATCGAGTACGACCCGAACCGCAACGCGCGGATCGCGCTCCTCCACTACTACGACGGCGAGAAGCGGTACATCATCGCCCCGCAGGGTGTCGAGGTCGGCGACGTGCTCCAGAGCGGGCATGGCTCCGAGATCCGTTCGGGCAACGCGCTCCCGCTGCGCTTCATCCCGGTCGGCACGATCGTCCACAACGTGGAGCTCAAGCCGGGCGCGGGCGCCAAGATGGGCCGCGGCGCAGGCGCGGCGATCCAGCTCGTGGCCAAGGAAGGCGTCCACGCGACGCTGCGACTCCCGTCGACGGAGATGCGGCGGGTCGCGATCGACTGTCGCGCCACCGTCGGCGCCGTCGGCAACGCCGAGGCGTCGCTGGTCAAGATCGGCAAGGCGGGCCGCAACCGGTGGAAGGGCAAGCGCCCCCACACCCGTGGTGTCGCGATGAACCCGGTCGACCACCCGCTCGGTGGTGGCGAAGGCAAGAGCTCCGGTGGTCGGCACCCCGTGTCGCCGTGGGGCAAGCCCGAGGGCCGTACCCGCAAGAAGGGCAAGAAGTCCGACGAGATGATCATCCGGCGCCGCCGTAGTCGCGGCAGCCGCAGGTAACAGGCAGTAGAGGGAATCACGCATGCCGCGAAGCCTCAAGAAGGGCCCGTTCGTCGACGACCACCTCGAGAAGAAGGTGGATGCGATGAACGCGTCCGGGGACCGCAAGGTCATCAAGACGTGGTCGCGCCGCTCGACCATCACGCCCGACATGGTGGGTCACACGATCGCGGTCCACGACGGCCGCAAGCACGTGCCCGTGTACATCAGCGAGGCGATGGTCGGTCACAAGCTCGGTGAGTTCGCGCCCACGCGCACGTTCCGGTTCCACGCCGGCCAAGAGCGATCGGTGAGGCGCTGACGATGCCCGACGCCGAGACCCTCCCGACCGAGACCCGGCAGACGGTCGCCCGCCTGCGCCACCTCCGGACCTCACCGACCAAGGTGCGACCGGTCCTGGCGCTCATCGCGGGCCAGGACGTCTTCACCGCGCGCGACACGCTGCGGCTCTCCGACCGCGCGGTGTCGCACGACATCGGCAAGGTGCTCGACTCGGCCGTGGCCAACGCGGAGCACAACGACAACATCCCCGAGGACGAGCTCTACATCGCCAACGCGTACGCCGACGAGGGCCCGACGAACAAGCGGTGGCGCCCGCGTGCCCGCGGTCGCGGCACGCGCATCCGCAAGCGCACGACGCACCTGACGATCGTCGTCGCCCGCTTCGGCGACGAGCAGCTCGAATTGCGGCGCAAGGCCGAGGCGGCGAGCCCCCGCGGCCCACGCCGGCCGACGCGTCGCCGCGCCCCACGCGCCACCGAGCAGGAACACGACCACGACCACGAGCACGACGATGACGTGGCCGACGACGCCGACGAGGCCACGCCGGCCGAGAAGGCCACCAAGAAGTCGGCGAAGAAGTCGACGAAGAAGGCCGCCAAGACCACGAAGAAGGCCGCCAAGACGGCCGAGAAGTCGACGAAGACGGCGAAGAAGGCCAAGAAGACCAGCGCCACGAAGACCGGTGCCGAGAAGTCGACGAAGAAGACGACCGCGAAGAAGACGCCGACGAAGAAGTCGCCCACGACCGATCCGGGCGACGCGAGCGACGAGGACGCCTGATGGGCCAGAAGGTCAACCCGTACGGGTTCCGGCTGGGGATCACCACCGACTGGAAGTCGCGGTGGTTCGCTGACCACAAGGAATACAAAGAGTTCCTCATCGAGGACTGGAAGATCCGCGACTACCTGCGCAAGCAGTTGCCGCACGCGGCGGTGAGTCGCGTCGAGATCGAGCGCACGCGCGACCGCCTGCGCGTCGACGTCTACACGGCGCGTCCGGGAATCGTCATCGGTCGGCGCGGCGCGGAGGCCGACCGTCTTCGTCAGGGTCTCTACAAGATCACGGGCAACCCGAAGATCCAGTTCAACATCCAGGAGATCAAGCAGCCGGAGCTCGACGCGACGCTCATCGCCCAGGGGGTCGCCGACCAGCTCGCCGGACGCGTCTCGTTCCGTCGCGCGATGAAGCGTGCGGTCCAGACCGCGATGAAGGCCGGCGCGCAGGGCATCCGCGTGCAGTGCGGTGGCCGTCTCGGGGGCGCCGAGATGAGCCGCAAGGAGTGGTACCGCGAGGGTCGCGTGCCGCTGCACACGCTGCGCGCCGACATCGACTACGGCCAGGCCGAGGCCCGTACGACGTTCGGGCGCATCGGGGTGAAGGTCTGGATCTACAAGGGCGAGATCCTGCCGTACAAGAGCGCGGCAGAGGACAAGATCCAGCGCGAGGCGGCGATGGCCGTCGGCGAGACGAGCGGCGAGGCGCAGCCCCGTCGCCGGGTCGTGAGCGCGGGTGGCGGTCGTCGGCGCAACGAGGAGACCGTCGAGGTCTCCGTCGATGCCGCGGCGGCGACCGAAGAGGTTCCGCAAGAGGCAACCCCGCTGGTGAAGGAAGCCGACCCCGAGCTCGAGCGTCTCCTCGCCGAAGAGGAAGAGATCGAGCGCCGCACCCGCCAGGGCGAGCACGCCGAGGCGCCCAAGTTCCACGGCAGCGAGGACTGACGACCGATGCTGATGCCGAAGAAGGTTCGGCACCGCAAGGTGCAGCGGGGTCGACGCCGCGGGGTCGCCAAGGGTGGCACGCGCGTCACGTTCGGCGACTTCGGGATCCAGGCGCTCGAAGCAGGCTGGATCACCAACCGCCAGATCGAAGCCGCTCGAATCGCGATGACCCGACACATCAAGCGTGGTGGGAAGGTCTGGATCAACATCTTCCCGGACAAGCCGGTGACGCAGAAGCCGGCCGAGACGCGCATGGGTTCGGGCAAGGGCAACCCGGAGCACT
>JBBDWT010000081.1:0-3330 GCA_040902705.1 Acidimicrobiia bacterium
GTCGCGATCGCGACGTCGAAGTCGAGGAAGCCTTCCTCGATCTTCTTCACGAGGTCGTCGGAGCCGACGATGTCGGCACCCGCCGCCTCGGCGTCGCGGGCCTGGTCGCCGGCCGCGAACACTGCGACCCGCACCGACTTCCCGGTGCCGTGCGGGAGCGACACGGTGCCGCGCAGCATCTGCTCGGCCTTGCGGGGGTCGACGCCGAGCCGGAACGTCGTCTCGATCGTCTCGTCGAACTTCTTGGTGGCGAGCGACTTCGTGAGGTCGAACGCCTCGGCCGGCGGGTAGAGCCGCTCCTGGTCGAACTTCTTGACGGCGTTCTCGTACGCCTTGCCGTGCTTCGTCATCTTCCTCGCCCTCCCAGGCTCCCTCGTTGTCGGCCGATCCGGCGGCGAGGTCCTCCGCCGGGGCCGTGGCCCGTTCTGGAGACCCACGGCCCCGGATTCCGGGGTTCAGGCTCTCCAGTACGGGGTGCTCGGGATCAGTCGACGACGTCGATGCCCATCGATCGGGCGGTGCCGGCGACCTGGGCCATCGCGCCGTCGATGTCGACAGCGTTGAGATCGGGCATCTTGGTCTCGGCGATCTGGCGCACCTGCGCCGACGTGACCTGCCCGACCTTGTCGGTGCGGGCGTTCTCGGCACCCTTGTCGACCTGGGCCGCCTGCTTCAACAGGAACGGCGTGGGCGGCGTCTTGGTGACGAAGGTGAACGAGCGGTCCTCGAAGATCGAGATCTCGACCGGGATCACCAACCCGCGCCGGTTCTCCGTCTCGGCGTTGTACGCCTTGCAGAAGTCCATGATGTTGATGCCGTGCGGTCCGAGCGCGGTGCCGACGGGCGGGGCCGGCGTCGCCTGCCCGGCCTGGATCTGGATCTTCACCTTCGCGGCGAGCTTCTTCTTGGCCATCTCTCTTGCTCCGCTTCCACTTCGCTACTTCGGCTGCGCCTCATCCGCTGCGAACGCTTCGCAGGGGTGACGATGCGCGCCCTGGATCCGTGCCCGGGTCAGAGCTTGGCGACCTGACCGAACTCGAGCTCGACTGGCGTCTCGCGCCCGAAGATGTTGACGAGCACCTTGAGCTTCGAGCGGTCGACGTCGATCTCGGAGATCGAGCCGTTGAAGTCGGCGAACGGGCCGGTGGTGACCCGGACCTGCTCGCCCTCCTCGAACTCGACGCGCGGGCGCACCTTCTTCTCGGCAGCGGGCGCGCCCTCGGGCTTGTCGACACCGAGGATGTCCTCGACCTCACGGCGGGAGAGCGGCGTGGGCTTCGAGCCGCTCGGTCCGACGAAGCCGGTGACTCCAGGCGTGTTGCGGACGACGTACCAGGAGTCGTCGTCGAGATCCATGCGCACGAGCAGGTAGCCGGGGAAGACCTTCTTCTGGACGACCCGCCGGGACCCGCCCTTGAACTCGATGACGTCTTCCATCGGGATGACGACCTCGAAGATCCGCTCCTCGACGTGCATCGACCGGATGCGGTTCGTCAGGTTCGACTTCACCTTGTTCTCGTATCCGGCGTAGGTGTGCACGACGTACCAGTCGCCGGGCCGGTCGAACGGGCTGGGCTCGCGGGGTGCCTCGGCCTCGGACTCGCCGCCCTCACCCTCCGCGTCGTCGAGGTCGACGACGTCGACCAGCTCGGCGGATGCGTCGAGCACCGGCGCGTCGGTGGCGGACGCGTCGGGATCGACTGCCAGCGCTTCGGGGTCCAGGTCGGGGTCGGTCGTCGTCGCACCGGCCCCGCCCAGGGGGTCATTGGGGAAGGTCATGGCCATCGTCAGTCGAAGAGGAAGAGGACGAACTTGGAGGAGGCGTAGTCGTAGCCGAAGATCAGCGAGGCCATGAAGATGACCGCGATCAGGACGACCACCGTGGAGTTGAAGACCTCGCGGCGGTTCGGCCACGCGACCTGCTTGAGCTCCGCCTTGACCTCGCCGAGATACGCGCCGGGCCCGATGCGCTCCTTCTTGACGCCGGCACCCGGCTGGGGGCGCGCACGGCGATCGCGCGCGGCCGGCTTGTCGCCGCCCTGCTTCTGCATCAGCCGTTTGGTCTGTCGGTTCACGCGGGTCGCCTCATGGGTTGCTGCGCCGAGCAGGGCAGGAGGGACTCGAACCCCCAACCGCCGGTTTTGGAGACCGGTGCTCTACCAGTTGAGCTACTGCCCTCTGGCCTGGCCTCGGTCGTCGTGCCCGTGACGCAGGGAGCCAGGGGATCGAGGATAGCAGCGGCCCCCGGAGCGCCTCCCGTCGGCTCCGGGACCGCGGTCGATCGGACCGCCGGATCGTCGGGTCGGTCAGTGGGTGGCGAGCGACGCGCGTCGGGCTCGCGAGCGGGCAACGAGCACCGCCGCGGTGGTGGCCCCGGCAGCCGCGAGCGCGCCACCGACGGCACCCAGGTAGGCGGCCCGCCGGCCGGTGAGGAGTGACCGGATCGCCTGGCGCTCGGACGCCTCGCCGATCGCGACGAGCGTCTGGCTCAGCACCCCCGGCGCGGGCTCGAGGTACTGGGTGCGCAGGAGCTGCAAGCCGCGCAGCATGCGCCGGTAGCGCGCCAGCTCGGCCTGACAGCGCAGGCACGACTCGACGTGGCGTTGGACGGGCAGCGCGACGGGAGTGTCCCCGTCGACGGCTTCTGGCAGGAGCAGGGCGACGTCGTCACACCGCACGGGCCGACCTCCCGTCACGTCCCTCGGTCTCGTCGAGGATCTCGCGGAGGCGCTTGCGCCCGCGGTGCAGGCGGACCTTCGCCGCCGCGACCGAGATCCCGAGCTCCTCGGCGATCGCCTCGTGCGACAGGCCGTAGACGTCCTTGAGGATCACGAGCGTTCGCAGCGAGGGGGGCAGCTGGTCGAGCGCGACCGAGAGCTCCCCGAGCCCCGCGGTCGACTCGGCGAGGGTGTCGGGCTGTGCGTCGAGCCGGCGATCGATCGGGTCGTCGACGTCATCGAGGCGCGTGGTGCGGCGACGGCGGCGGCGCTCCACGAGCGTGTACGAGGCATTGGCCGTGATGCGGTACATCCACGTCGTGAACGCGGCGTCGCCACGGAAGCGACGGATGCCCTTCCAGGCTCGGAGGTAGGCCTCCTGTACCACGTCGCGCGCGTCCTCCTCGTTCCCGGTGAGCCGGACGGCAAGCGTGTAGCTGTCGACGTAGGTACGCCGAACCAGCTCATCGAACGCTGTCCGATCTCCCTGCCGAGCCTCCGCGACGAGCTCGTCGAGCCCGTCGGCAGACACCCGGTCCTCTTGGCGGTTGGTCCCCATACGACTCCCGGAGACCGTACGGGGTTACCCAGCAGTACCCCCAATGTGAGGAGC
>JBBDWT010000081.1:3430-5122 GCA_040902705.1 Acidimicrobiia bacterium
TCGAGGAGGCGCTCGAGCAGGGCGAGCTCGCCGACTCGATCGGGATCGACGCGTTCTGGCTCGTCGAGCACCACTTCTTGGAGGAGTACTCCCACTCGAGCGCTCCGGAGGTCTTCCTCGGCGCGCTGTCGCAGCGGACGAAGCGCCTCCGGCTCGGGCACGGCATCGTGCAGACCCCACCCTCGTTCAACCACCCCGCTCGCGTCGCCGAGCGGATCTCCACCCTCGACATCGTGTCGGGCGGGCGGGTCGAGTTCGGCTCGGGCGAGTCGTCGTCGGAGATGGAGCTCGGTGGGTTCGGGATCGATCCGGCCGACAAGCGCGCGATGTGGGAGGAGGGGCTGCGCGTCGCGCTGAGGTGCATGTCCGAGAGCCCGTTCACCGGGCACGTTGGGCCGCACGTGTCGATGCCACCCCGCAACGTCGTGCCGAAGCCGCTCCAACGGCCGCACCCTCCGGTGTGGGTCGCCTGCAGTCGGCGCGAGACGATCCACCTTGCCGCCCAGCACGCGATCGGCGCGCTCGGCTTCGCGTTCTTCGATCCCGAGGAAGCCGACCACTGGGTTCGCGACTACTACTCGACGCTGGAAGCCGAAGGCGTGCCCATCGGCGACACCGTGACCGCCGAGCTCGCGTGCGTGACGCCGTTCATGTGCCACCCCGACGAGGACCAGGCCATCGTGCGGGCGGCCGAAGGCATCAATTTCTTCGGGTACTCGCTCGGCCACTACTACATCTTCGGACGCCACCGTCCGGGCTCGACCGACGTGTGGTCGGAGTACGTGCAACGGCGACGCGAGCAGGGGTACGACCCCGAGGCCGTCGCCGCCGCGGCCGCCAGCGGTGATCGCCTCGGCGCGAAGGCCGTGAAGGCGGGCGTCGCCGGGCTCCGGGGCGCCATGGGCACGCCGCAGCAGGTGCGTGAGTACCTGCGGCGCTACGAGGCCTGTGGCGTCGACATGGTGATCCTCTCGAGCGCGGCGGGCCGCAACCGCCACGAGCACGTCATGGAGAGCCTCGAGCTGTTCGGGCGCGAGATCCTGCCCGAGTTCGCCGACCGGGAGGACGCGAGGCAGCGAGCGAAGGACGCCCGGCTCGCGCCGGTCGTCGAGAAGGTGATGGCCCGCAAGCCCGCCGACGACCACCCGCCGCTCATGCCCGACTTCGAGGTGCCCGCGATCCCGCGGGCCGAGGCCGACCGGTCGGAGTCGACGCAGTTCCACGAGTGGCTCGATCGGCTCGAGGAGAGCATGGCCGGCGGCGACGACCTCGCCACCGACATCAGCAAGCACCTCGCCTGAGCGAGGCGGGCCTCCGCACTCGTCGAGATGCGTCTCTCGACCCGCGTCGCGACGGTCAGGGACGCATCAAGGGGTGGGTCAGCGCGTCTCCTTGTGGAGGGTGTGGCGCTTGTCCCAGCGGCAGTACTTCTTCATCTCGATGCGGTCGCGGTTGTTCGTCTTGTTCTTCATCGTGATGTAGTTGCGCCGCTTGCAGTCCTCGCACGCGAGGGTGACCTTGACTCGCTTGTCTGAAGCCATCGTTCCTACTTGTTGATCTTGGTGACGCGGCCGGCACCGACGGTGCGGCCACCCTCACGAATGGCGAAGCGCAAGCCCTCTTCCATCGCGATGGGGGCGATGAGCTCGACCGTCATCTCGGTGTTGTCCCCGGGCATCACCATCTCGGTGC
>JBBDWT010000082.1:0-10104 GCA_040902705.1 Acidimicrobiia bacterium
GGAGCAGGAAGAGGTAGGTCTTCGCGTTCTTGGTGATGTCGAACCAGAGCCAGTGGCCCCCACTCGACATGTCGACGAGCGGCTCCTCCTCCTTCCACAGCCGGATGTCGAACGTGGGCCACTTCCGACCCAGACCGGCGGGCCCGGCGATGAAGTCGAACATGCGCCCGAAGTGCTGGCCGAGGAACACGAGCCCGAGCGTGACGATGGCGAGGTAGAGCCCGCGCACGCGCACCGCCGCCGGCGCCACGATGATCCCGACCAGCGCGGCAGCGAGACCCGCGCCCGGCAGCCAGATCCAGATCGGCAGGCCCCAGCCCCAGAGGGAGCCACCGCTGTCGGCGCCGAGCACGACCCCGGCGTAGGCACCGACGCCCATGAAGAAGGCATGCCCGAGCGACACCTGGCCGGCCACGCCGAGCAGCAGGTTCAGGCCGACGGCGGCGATGACGAAGATCAGCACGCTGTTGACGATGCGCAGCCAGATGTCGTCGCCGAGGAAGCGGACGAACGGGAGCTGGCTGATGATCGGCAGGTCGAAGGGCATGAGGACCAGCACGAGGAGGAACAGCCCCATCGCGATCCGCTTGGTCCAGGTCGGGAGGATCGACGTCTCGGTCTTGTAGGACGTGAACAGCCGAGGGCGGCCGCGCATCGGCCCGGTGCGGGTGCTCATACGCGCCTGATCTCGGGCGTGCCGAAGATCCCGTAGGGACGGATCAGGAGCCCGATGAGCATCGCCACGTAGGGCACGACCTGCTGGTAGCCGACGCCGAGCTGGTCGGTGAGGTGCGACGCGTACTCGCCGGCGAAGATCTCGGCGAAGCCGATGATGAGCCCACCGACCAGCGCGCCGACGATCGAGTCGAGGCCGCCGAGGATGACCGCCGGGAAGGCCCGGAACGCGAGGAAGCTCCCCTCGGGATGCACGGCGCCCGCCGCCGGCCACGGCGACATCGAGGCGAAGATCCCGCCGACGGCGGCGAGCGCGGCCCCCGCCGCCCACGCGATGGCGAAGACGCGCCCGACGCTCACACCCTGCGCCATCGCCGCCTCCTGGTCGAACGCGACGGCCCGCATGGCCACGCCGGTGCGGGTGCGGAAGAACAGGTAGGTGGCGACGAACACCACCGTGGCGGCGACGACGGCGGCGAGGTACGACCACGGCACGAACGTCTCGCCGAGCCGGAAGCCGGTCGACCCCCAGGGAACCGCCAGCGGCCGGGTGGCGATCTCGACGGCGTCGGTCGAGAACGTGCGGATCATGATCTCGAGGCCGAGCGTGATGACGGCGACCGCGAAGAGGGGCTCGCCGATCATCGGCCGGATGGCCAGCCGCTCGATGATCAGCCCGAGCACGGCCGCGAACACGAGCGCGACCGCGAGGTTCACGAACCACGTGACCCACGTCGGCCCGGGCAGGTCGGCCAGCGGGTTGCCCCAGGGCAGGAGCGGCAGGCCCTCGTCCACCACGAGGATCGACAGGAACAGAGCACCGGCCATGCCGATGGCACCGTGCGCGAAGTTCACCGTCTGGGTGGCTTTGAAGATCAGCACGAACCCGAGCGCGAGGATGGCGTAGATCGAGCCCAGCGCGATCGCCTTGACCAGGGTCTGGGTGAAGTTGGTGAAGGCGCTCGCCGCGAAGAGCAGCTCCATCAGTACATCGACTCCACGAGGTCGGCGAACCGCTCCTCCATCGCCTTGCGCTTCAGTTTCTGCGTCGCCGTCAGCTCACCGTCCTCGTGGTCGAGCTCCTTCGGGAGCAGGCGGAACGCCTTGATCTGCTCGACGCTGGCGAAGCGCTCGTTCACGCGCTCGACGACCTCACGCACCAGTTCGACCACCTCGGGCTTGTCCGAGAGGTCGCGGTAGGTCGTGTAGGGCAGGTTGCGACGCAACGCCCAGTCGCCGACGGTCTCGATCTCGATCCCGATGAGCGCCACGAGGTACTTCCGGCGGTCACCGATGACCATCGCCTCCTTGATGTACGGCGAGGTCTTGAGCGCGTTCTCGATCTCCGACGGCGAGACGTTCTTGCCGCCCGAGGTGATGATGATGTGCTTGATCCGGTCGATGATCTTGACGTGGGTGCCGTCGACCCACTCGCCGACGTCGCCGGTCATCAGCCAGCCGTCGGCGGTGAAGGTGTCGGCCGTCGCCTCCGGCTTGTTCCAGTAGCCCTTGAACACCCCGGGGTGCTTGGTCTGGATCTCACCGGTCTGCTCGTCGATGCGCACGCCGATGCCCGGCCACGCCTCGCCCACGGTCCCGAGCTTGGCCCGGCCCGGGTAGTTGACGGTGGCGACGGCAGAGTTCTCCGTCATCCCGTAGAGCTCGTAGACGGGCACGCCGATCCCGATGAAGAACTCGAGCACCTCGGGCGCGATCGGTGCCGCACCCGACCCCGCCCACCGGACCCGGCGCAGCCCGGTGCGCTCGCGCATCGCCCGGAACACGAGCGGCCAGCCGATCGCGTACGCGAGGCGCGCCTTCATCGTGTCGGCGCCCCCGTTGGCGACCTTCTCCCGGCCGATCATGCGGGCGAGGCGCATGCCGAACCGGAACAGCAGCCGCTTGGCGCGGGTCGCGTCGTTGCCGCGGATGAGGATGCCGGCGTGCAGCTTCTCCCAGATGCGGGGCACGGCGAAGAACAACGTCGGTTGGACCTCCCGCAGGTTCTCGGGGACGGTCTCGATCGACTCGGCGAAGTTGAGGACGGTGCCGCAGCTCACGAGGTGCCAGGTCGAGAAGATGCGCTCGGCGACGTGGCACAGCGGCAGGTAGGTGAGGATGAGGTCGTCGGGGCCGGGTGCCTTGCCGCCCAGCCGCTCGCCGTCGGCCACGATGCGCTCGATGCAGAAGCCGGCGTTGGCGTTGGTGAGCATGGCGCCCTTGGGCGGGCCGGTCGTGCCCGACGTGTAGACGAGCGTCATGATGTCCTCGGCGGTGGCCTCCGCCATGCGCTCCTCGACGGCGTGGGGGTTCTCGACCCGGTGCTGGCGCCCGATCTCGAGGAAGCGCTCCCAGGAGAGCAGCCGGTCGTCGTCGTACTGATGCACCCCACGGGGCTCGATGTAGATGACGTGGCGCAGCGTCGGCAGCTCACCGCGCGGGACGTCGAACACCTTGTCGACCTGCTCCTGATCCTCCGCGAGATGCACGGCGGCACCGGAGTCGGTCAGGAGGTACTGGACCTCGGCCGACGGGTTGGTCGGATACAGGCCGACGGTGATGCCGCGGATCGCCACCGTGGCCAGGTCGAACATCACCCACTCGGGTCGATCCTCGGAGTGGATGCAGGTGCGATCGCCGACGTCGACGCCGAGGGCCAGGAGGCCGTGGGCGACATCGACCACGGTGTCCCAGGTCTGCCCCCAGGTCAGCTCGCGCCAGATGCCGAGATCTTTCTCGCGCATGGCCACGCGGGCGGGCATGGCGATCGCTCGCTCCCGCGCCATCGCGGCAACGGTGCGATAGCCAGCCTCGACGTCCGGCGGGCGCGAAGCCCTCTCGTCAGTGACCGTCATAGTCCCCCCCGGGTCGCCCGCCGCTCGCGCCGCCGCCGCGGGACGCAGGCACCATAACGTCCGGTCCATCCGCGACCAAGGGATCTCCGCCGCGCGATTCGGTGTCAGTCTCGGCTACTGGCAGGACCGCGATCCGCTCGAATCGGTCGAGACGGCCCTCCTCGCGGACGCGCTCGGCTACCGCGAGCTGTGGTTGGGCGAGATGGCGACCTTCGACGCGTTCGCGCTGGCGGCGGCGGTCGCGGCGCGCACCACGACGATCCCGCTCACCATCGGCCCCCTCGCGGTGGGTGTGCGCGACCCCGTCACGATCGCCATGGGCGTCGCCAGTGTCGCGGCGCTGACCGGCCGCCACGTCAACGTCGCCGTCGGCTCCTCGAGCCCGACGGTCGTGTCGCGGTGGCACGGCCGCGACATCGCCAATGGCCCGGCGCGCCTGCGGGAGTCGGTGCACGCGCTGCGGTCACTGCTCGCCGGCGACCGCACCTCGGTGCTCGGCACCGCGGTGCGAACCGACGGCTACCGCCTCCGCCTGGCACCACCGGGTTCGTCGATCACCGTCGCCGCGTTCGGTCCCGCCGCGGTCGCGACGGCCGCCGAGCTCGGCGACCGCATGGTGCTGAACCTGTGCACCGTCGACGCCGTCGCCCGCCTCCGCGCCGATCTGCACGACGCCGCGGCTCGATCCGACCGGCCGGCGCCGCCGGTCGCCGTGTGGATCCCGGTGGCGGTCGACCCCGACGACGCGACGCTCGACCAGCTGCGCCGCGCGCTCGTCGCGTACGTGGCCGCGCCCGGCTACGGCGAGATGTTCGCCGACGCCGGCTTCGGCGACGTCGTGACCCTGGCGCGTGGCGGGGCCCGTCCGGCCGACGTCCTCGACGCGATCCCGGTCGCCCTGGTGGAGGCCATCGGTGCCGTCGGCGACCAGACCGCCTGCCGCGCCCGTCTCGAGGCGTACGCGCGCGCCGGCGCCGATGACCTGGCACTCGTGCCGGCGACCGCCGGCGATCCCGCCGGTCGACGCACCCTCACGGCGCTGGCGCCGGGCTGAATCCTGGAGCCCGAGAGGAGAATCGAACTCCTGACCTGCTCATTACGAGTGAGCGCCGACACAGTCCGCTGACCAGCCCGATCGTCGATCGACCAACGCATCCGGCCTAGATCGGATGGTCACCAGTGGTCATAGATCCTCATGGGAGATCACCAGTACTGGCACGGCCGTGGCATGACTCAGCGACGTCTAGTGACGCTCCGCCGCGACACGACGCTTCAGGAAGTCGTAGAACTTTGGGGCGGTGTACTCATAGACACCCTTGCGCGGGCGGTACATGACTCCCGCGTTGACGAGCCTGCCGAGTAAGACGTTGATGTTGCCGGGCCGCTTCTCCAGGCTCGCGTTGATGTCCACGGTGACGAGCGGCGGATAGGAGCACTTCGCCGTCGCGATCAAGAGATCCTGTTCCGCAGGGGTCAGGGTGGTGATGCGCGGTTCATAGAAGTCACGGTCAAGTCGGCTGTAGATCTCGGGCTCAACGTCCATGAGCAACTGCAACGTGAACTCCGATGCATCGATGTAGTCGGCTGCATCCCACAGCTCAGCGCCCCACAGCTGCACGAAGTACGGGTAGCCCTCAACAGAGTCGAGCACTGCGTCAACGAGTGCCGTCGATGCAGTGATGCCTGTATCAGTGAGCGGTTCGAGGAAGGCATCGGACGCCTCCTGCGAGTCGAGGGAACCAATCTCCTCGCCTCGGAACATGCGCTCGGAGTACGTGCGCGCTTCGAGCAGATGCGTCGTGAGCGTGGGCAGTCCACAGAGCACCAGGGACACCGGGTACTGCTTCTTCTGCAGCGCACTAACGGCGGCGAGGAGCATCGACAGCGGGTGTTCGCCGTCGCGGGTCTTCTCGTCGTGGAGCATCTGAGCCTCGTCCAGCAGAAGAGCGACTCCGGCATGCCCCGTCCGGTCCGCTACGGCGAGAGCGCTCGTCAGAACCTTCGCGAGATCGTTCGTGCTGTCCGACCCGAACCCGTCGAACTGGAGAGTCACGTCTTCGTACACGAACTTGATGTTCCGGAATGCACCGACCGCCTTGCCGGCGGTGTCCCTCAACTTGGCGCGGACAGACAGTTGGTTCTCCAGGTCCCGGCACGCGGACCCGACGCGCGCCGTCACCTCCTCGTCGCGATTGTGCCTGGCCTCCAGCTCGATGTTGATCGTCGCCCAGTTCTCGCTGTCGGCGATCTCCTGGAACTCCGAGAGGAGCACCGTCTTGCCGACGCCACGGAGACCCGTCAAGCGCACATTGGCCGGGATCTCTGGAGCCCCTCGCAAGATCGAGCGGTACCGCTTCACCTCACCGTCTCGGCCAGCGAGGAACACCGGCTTGGTGCCCACTCCGGGCCGGTACGGGTTCTTGCCGGGCATGGCGCACATAAAGCAATCCCCTTTGGATTATGCGCATTCTAAAGGGATCGCTTTAGGAGTGGGGCGCCGGGCGATCGGCACGCTTCACGCGTGAGACGTCGCGCAGGCGAGGCGGCGGTCGCTACCGGGTGTCGATCGTGGCGTGTGGGTCGAAGATCCGTCCACGATCGACGAACAGCCACTCGTCCCGTTCATGGAGCTCTACCTTGCCGAGCACGTGGCGGAGCCAACCGACGAAAGACCGTTTGTCCCCCACGACCGAGCGCAGTGGCAGCGTGAACCGATGAGTGACCACGAGCGGCTCGCCGCCCCCTCGAGAGCATCAGCTACAAGCCCGGCTGGTCGATCGTCACCGAGATCGCCCCGAAGCACACGATGCTCGTCGTGCGAGCATCCATGGCCGACTCGAGCCATTCGTTGACCTCATCGGCGTCTCGCAACGAGTGGCACGCTCGATGCCCTCGCGCGGCGCGACTAACGCAGAAGGCGAACCGCGTCGTCGAGTTCGTCGCGTGCTCGGCGGAGGTGTTGCTTGACGTTGGTGTCCTGCGTTGCTCTTTCGGCTCGCTTGATGTAGGTCTCGACATCATCGAGGATGCGCTTGACCTTGGTCACGTCATGATCGTCCATGCCGCGAACCGTACCGACGAGGCGTGACGCCCCCGACCGGGTCAAGTCGCTCGTCCGCGTCGCTCGTGCAGACCCTCGAGCGTCACGCCCGCGGCCAGGAGCCGTCGTTGGACGGTGTTATCGCTGATGCCGAGGTCTGCGCCGATCTGACGCTTCGACTCGCCGGATTGGTACCTGCGCACGATCTCAGCGACATCCACTTCGACTAGACGGTGGCTGCGCCGCCGGATCTTGACACCGGCAGTGAGCAGAACCCGCCGGACCGGCTGGTTTGACACTCCGAACGCTGCCGCAAGCTCATCGATCGTCTCCCCTGCCTCGTAGCGGCGCGCGATCTCCTCCGCAGCGTCGGTGCCACGTCGGTCGTGTCGATAGTGGACACGACCGACGTGAAGCAGTTCCTTGCCGACATGACCGCGAGTGGACTCAGGCCCGCTACGGCTGCCAAGGCGCGGGCCGTGCTCAGACTTGTGCTCGCAACCGCACTCGAAGGTGGCGCAATCCGATCGAACCCGGTCGTCGGCGTGCGCATCGCTCGCGCTGAGCGCCACGAGATGCTCTTCCTGTCGGCTACTGAGGTCGCAACGCTTGCTGCGGCGATCGAGCACCCTTCGTCGGGTCGAGGGCCGTATCCCGAGCTCGGGTTGCTTGTGACGTTCGCGGCCTTCACCGGAATGCGAGCCGGCGAGATCGCGGCCATGCGAGTTGGGCGCCTTGATCTGCTTGCACGGCGCGTAGAGGTCGTCGAGTCGCTAGCGGAAGTGCCGAAGATGGGTGTCGTGATCGGCCCGACGAACAACTGGAACAAGCGCAGTGTGCCGATCGCAGGCTTCCTCGTCGATCACCTCGCCCACCACCTCGAGTCGAAGGGCATCGCACGAGACTCTGGCTCGTTCGTGTTCACCTCGACGCAGGGAAAGCCGCTGCGGCATCTCAACTTCTACAAGCGGCACTTCAAGCCAGCGGTGATCGACGCTGGACTTGACCCAAGGCTTCGCTTTCACGATCTGCGACACACGGCGGCTGCGCTGTTGATCGGGGCCGGCGCATCGCTGCTTGAAGTCTCGCGATGGCTCGGCCATAGCGGCATCGGCGTGACGGGTGACGTGTACGCGCACCTGTTCAGCGACTCTCAGGACGCCCTCACCGATCGACTCGACGCGCTGCACCGGACGGCACTCGAGGCTCCTTCGCCAGCCGCCACCATTTCGGACTTGCCGTCGTCAGCCGGAGGTCTATCGCGCGCAGAGCAGCATGGCGTCGTCGAACGCGATGCTCCATTCGGACTCAGTGCCCAAGTCGGGATCGGGCATGTCTTCGCTCACGCGGTCCACGATGCATCGCGCCTCTGACGCGCTCCACCCCTGGTTGCGCAGGATCGAGATCATCTCTTGCCGTTCGCCGTCGTCCCATCCTGAGTCGAGCGCTGCCAAGACTCCGATGGCGAGAAGTCCCGGGATGACCAGCCACCCGGCCGCTATGGACGCAGGCCGCGGCCAGCCACGAAGCAGGTCGCTCGGGCGATCGTCCCGAGGTGTCCAGTAGACCGTCCGCGCTGTGTAGCGCCACACGGCGCGAGTGAGAACGACGCCACCGACGATCGGTATGAAACCGAGCAGTAGGTCTCGCTTGCGATAGCCGGTCCGAGACAGCACGTAGGCGTGCCAGAACAGACCGGCGAAGAGCGCGTAGACCGAAACGCCAATGAAGGCGCCGACACCGACCATCCGGAGGAGGTGGCTGAACCAGGGATCCGTCTCGAAAGCGTGGGCCGGGGCCGGCCTTACTGCCGAGGAGCGATGCTCCTTCGGCTCCACGGGCGGTCGATCATCGACAGCTCGACCACAGGAGGCACAGAACCGCGCTCCTTCGCCAAGCCTGCCTCCGCACCCCTCACAGAACACCGGCACATGGTTCCAGCCGATGGCTGGCATCGGAGGTCGCGCGTAACGATTCGGGGCCCTATCCAACGTGTGAACTGGCACGCCCATGGCACGGGGCGATGCAGCGTCGGCCTCAGGCAACGTGTGCCGTAGACCTGACCTGCCCGAACAGTGGAGCCCGAGAGGAGAATCGAACTCCTGACCTGCTCATTACGAGTGAGCTGCTCTGCCGTCTGAGCTACCCGGGCGGGGACGGGTCACGATACCAGCGGCGCCTAGCAGCCCCTTTCAGTCTTCCGTCGGAAGGAAGGCGGCGAGATCGACCTCGACCGGCATCGAGACCGCGTCCGTCCCGCCGAGCACGGTGATCGTGCTCGGCGTCGCCGCGGCGAGCGCGTCGCGGACGACGGTGGGGATGGCGTCGGGCTGGACGAGCAGCATGGCCGCACCCGCCGCGGCAACGGCCGGGGTGCCGGACACGGCGTCCATCGGGTTGTCGCCGCGGGCGACGAAGAGATCCGACGACCCCAGCGCCTTCGCCACCGCGACCGAGGTGGCGTACCGGTCGACGCCGGCGAGACGCTCGGCCCCGAGCGCCGAGACGACGACGTCGGACACGGCCGCGGTGCCGCCGACGACCACGACGCGCGCTGGGTCGAGGCGGGCGATCTCGGCCGAGGTCGCGTCGGGGATCGTGTTCTGTTCGACGAGCAGCAGCGGCGCGCCCGCCGCGGCAGCGGCGACGCTGGCGACCATCGCGTCGGCGGCGCGACGACCCGACGCGACGTAGACAACGTCTGCGGTGTCGAACGTGGCGGCGCTCAGCGCCGCCGCAGTCCCGTAGCGATCGTCGCCGGCCACGCGTGTCGCCCCCAGCTGGGCGACGACGGCGTCCGAGATGACGTCGGAACCCCCGACCACGACGACGCGCGCAGGCTGGAGCCGCTCGATCTCGGCACGCGTCGCGTACGAGACCTTATTGCGGTCGACGAGCAGCACAGGGCCGCCCGCGTGCGCCGCGGCGGCACCGGCACCGAGGCCGTCGGGGCCGAGGGCGACTATGTGCACCACCGGCAGGCCGGGTTCGAACGTCGCCTTGCTGATGGCCGCGGCGGTGCGGGCGGCGTTGTCCCCGGCGAGGCGGTCCGTGTCGAGCTCGCCGATGGCGAAGGGCGAGAACGAGTCGACGTGGGCGCACACACGGTGGTTCGTGCTGTCGACCGTCGTGGCGAGCGCCTCCCGGGTGCCGTCGTCGCGGAAGTGGAACAGCACGAGGTCGCTGTCGGCCAGCCCGGCCGCGGCCGCGGCGTCGGGGTCGTACGGGAAGCACACCGTGCCCCCTGAGTTCTCGCCCGCTTCGGCGCCACTCTCGACGTCGACCTCGAACGCCTGGCCCAGCAACGTGAAGCCCCGCGTCTGGACGTCGGCGTCGGCCACGTCGACCTGCCTCACCGTTATCGACGTCGGCGCCGAGTCAGCGGTCTGCTCGATGATGATCGACACGGGTCCGGCATTGGTCCCGACCACGAGCTCGACAGTCTCGGTCTCGCCGGGAGCAAGGCCCGTCGGCGGCAGGAAGAAGACCGGCTCGCCCTCCTCGGCGACGACCCGCCGATCCACGATGACCGGC
>JBBDWT010000082.1:10114-32796 GCA_040902705.1 Acidimicrobiia bacterium
GTCGGCGTCGCCGACGAGCACGTCGGGGACGGTCGTGGTCGTCGTGGTCGTCGTCGACCGCGGACGCGTCGTCGACGTCGTCGACGTCGTCGACGTCGTCGACGTCGTGGACGTCGTGGACGTCGTCGTCGAGGTGGTCGTCGTGGTGGTGGTGGCCGGCGGCGGCGGCGCGGTCTCGACCGAGCCGATGTCGATGACCCCGTTCTTGACGCGGTCCTCGCCCCGCTGATCCGTCGCCGGCGCATCCTCTATGTCCGGATCACCAGCATCGATCACCGGCGAGCCCTCGCCCGGCAGATGCGTCTCGGTTTCGCCTTCGTTGTCGGCCAACGCACCCACCAACGGATCCGCCCCCACGATGTTCCCATCGACACCGTCGACGATTCCCGACTCACCCGCGTCACCCACCAGCGACCACTCCGCCGAGATCGTCGCCGGCTCGATCGGCTCCACTGCACCGAAGAGCAGCTTGTCGTAGAGCGCCAGGTCGTCTTCGCCCTCATACGCCGAGGAGTTTCCCGACACGATCGTGTGATCGAGGGACACGACGGAGCTGCCGTAAGAGTCGAAGGGCGCTCCCTTCGAGTACGACATCGCGACGATCCCGCCGCCGTGCTCGCCCGCGGTGTTGCCCGTGACCGTCGAGTGCTCGACGGCCAGGTCGGCGTTGTTGCCCGTCGAGATGCCGCCACCGCTGGCGGCCGCGCTGTTCGTGGAGATGGTCGAGTTGCTGATGACGACCACCGCGTTGTGCTGGCTATCGAGCGCGATGCCACCGCCGTGGTAGTACGCCGTGTTGTTCGAGATCGTCGATCCCTCGATCGTGAGGATTGCCCTCGCGCCGCTGACGGGGTCCGCGTAGATGCCGCCACCGACGTAGGCGGTGTTCCCGTCGATCGTCGAGTCGACGATCGTGACCGTCGAGTCGTAGCTCGACGAGACGTCGAGGTTCAGTCCGCCCCCACGACCGTACTCTCCAGCCGTGTTCGCCGAGATCGTCGCGCGGAGGACGTCCAACGTCGAGTCGTTGTTGAGGCTTACGCTCGCTCCGCCACCGCCATGCTTGCCGAAGTTCCCCGAGATCGACGAGTCGGTGACCTCCATCGTCGCATCGTCTTGGAGTTCGACGAACACGCCACCGCCGTCGCCGTAGGCGGCGTCGTTGTCGTCGATCGTCGAGCCGCCGTCAACGATGAGCGACCCATAGTTGCGGAACTTCGCCCAGATGCCACCACCGTCGTCGTATGCGGTGTTGCCGGTAATGGTCGAGTCCGTGATCGTCACCGCAGCGGGCGAGTTGTAGATCCTCAGGCCGCCGCCGCGGCCGTCGTGGGACTGGTTGTCTGTGATCTCGGTACCGATGATGTCGACCGTCGCTTCGCTGTACGCGTAGAGGCTGAGTCCGCCTCCCTGCTCATCGGCGTCGTTGCCGCTGATCACCGAATCGGTGATCGTCAGCCCCGCGTAGCTCCGAACCTTCAACCTCGCGCCGCCGCCGCGGCCGTCGCGGGCTTCGTTGCCGCTGATAGTCACGCGCGTGAGCGCCGCGGCTGCGTACTGGCCCACGTCGAGGTACAGACCGCCACTGCTGTTGTAGGCATAGTTGTCCGTGATCTCGATGTCCGAGATGGTCACCGTCGAGTGGACGTCGACCTCGATGTCGACGCCACCAGCCTCGCGGGCTTCGTTGTCGCTGATCACGGTGTGCGAGATCGTGACGGTCGAGTACTCGACGGTGTCGATGCTCAGGCCACCACCGTCGCCGTCGGAGGCATCGTTGTTCTCGACGGTCGATCCGGTGATGGTCACGGCGGCGGCATCGTCGACCCGCACGGCACCGCCGTCGTCATCCGCGTTGTTGTACCTGAACGTCGAGTCGATGATCGTCAGCTCGAGCGAGCTGTAGCTGTACTGACCGAACCAGAGCGCGCCGCCGTCATCGCCCTCGTTGTACGTGAGGGTCACATCGTCGAGCGCCAGGCTCGTATCGGAGGCGCGGATCGCACCGCCGTCGCCCGCGGCGAAGTACGTGTAGTACGGCTGGACGACCGCGTCGGTGTGCCCGAAGCCGGTGATCGTCGTGCCCGAGATGGTCACCTCACCGGCTTCGGTGATGTAGAAGAGCCGCTCCTCGTCGTTGCGCGTCGCCTCGTCGGGGTGGATCGTGAGCAGGCTCGAGCCGGGGCCCTGGATCGTGATCGAGTCGTCGATGGTGATCTGGCCGATGGAGATCTCGATGTCGGTCACGGCCCCGTCGAAGGTGATGACGTCGCCGTCGGCCGCGCCGTCGATTGCCTCCCGCAGGGTCAGGACGCCATCATCCTCATCCTCCACGTCCGTCCCGGTGGTAACCGTGAATGTCGCCGCGTGCGCCGGCGCAGCACCGATGACCGATAGACCGCTTGCGAGCAGCGACGCACCGCCGACGACAGCAACGCCCTTGCGCCGACGAACCCGCTGCGCCGCCCGGCGCTCAGCGCGGTTGCGAGGGACCGGGGTCTCGCACGATCCACCATTCGCCATGGCAGACACTCTCCGTCACCGGCACGCCACTGTCCTCGGTAGTCGACTACCGAGATTTCTCGAGAACCGGGACACAAGGGACACCACGGCGGCGACGATCTCGCATCGTCGGCTCATGCGCCTTCCGCACGAGTTCATCCGCCTCCCGCTTCGCATCGATGCCGCCCGGCTCGCGGCCGAGGTCACCGCCATCGACGAGCAGGCGTGGCGCCCGCACCCACAGGACTTCGCCGGCAACGACGCCCTCCCGCTCGTCTCGGTCGGCGGGCGCACGAGCGACGACGCCCTCAGGGGCGAGATGGCACCCACGGAGCACCTCGCGCCGATGCCGTACCTCCGTCAGGTGCTGGCCTCGCTCGACACTGTCATCGGCCGGACCCGCCTCATGCGCATCGAGGGGAACGGCGAGGTGTCGCCCCACGTGGACGTCAGCTACTACTGGGCCGATCGCGTGCGGGTTCACGTCCCGATCGTGACCACACCGGCCGTCCGCTTCGAGTGCGGCAGCCGCCACACGCACATGGCGGCCGGTGAGGCGTGGATCTTCGACACCTGGCGGATGCACAACGTCATCAACGACGACGAGGCCAAGCGCATCCACCTCGTGATCGACACCGTCGGCGGCGCCGCCTTCTGGGACCTCGTCGCCCGTGGCGAGGTCAATCCCGAGGGCGCCGGCGCCGGCAACGACGTGGTGTTCCGGCCCGACCTCGAGGCGGCCCTCCGGTTCGAGAGCGTGAACTTCCCGTTGGTCATGACACCGGCCGAGCTCGAACGGCTCATCGACCTCGTGACCGACGGCGCTCGCGGCGCCGAGCCGAACCTCGGTCGCCTCGACGCGACGTTGCAGGTGCTGCGGCGCGACTGGCGGGCGACGTGGTCGGAGGTCGGTGACACCGACCCCGCCGCGTTCGCACCCCTGATCGATGGAGCGACGACGGCGCTCCAGGCTCTCCTCGGCACCGTGCTGACGGCGAACGGCCAGGACGCCGCCAGCTCGGTGATGCAGACAGTGCTCTCGGCGGCCGTCAACCACGACATTGCCGGCGGTCAACCTCGGCGCCGGCGACCAGCTGCATCGTCGCCGCGTCGTGCCGGCGCCCCCGTCTTCATCGTGTCGCCTCCCCGCTCGGGCAGCACGCTCCTGTTCGAGACGCTGGCCAAGTCACCGGATCTCGTGACCATCGGCGGTGAGAGCCACCGCCTCATCGAGAGCATGCCCGAGCTCCACCCGTCCGCTCACGGATGGAAGTCGAACCGCGTCGGGGCCGACGCCGCGACCGTCGTCACCGTGGCCGAGCTGCGCTCGCGCTTCGCAGCCGCCGTGCGGGATCGTGAGGGCAAGCGCCCGCAGCGAGGCCACCAGACGACGCTGCTCGAGAAGACGCCGAAGAACTCGCTCCGCATCCCGTTCCTCGCGGCGGCGTTCCCGGAGGCGCGCTTCGTCTACCTGTACCGCGACCCGATCGACACGTTGGCGTCGATGATCGAGGGCTGGCACTCCGAGCGGTTCGTGACCTACCCCGACCTCCCGGGATGGGATGGCCCGAAGTGGTCGTTCCTCCTCACGCCGGGATGGGAGGAGCTGCGGGGTCTCGAGATCCCTGAGATCGCCGCCCGCCAGTGGAGCTCGACGGTCGAGACGATGATCAACGACCTCGAGTCCACCGATCCCTCGCGCTGGTGCGTTGCCAGCTACGGGCGACTCATCGAGGAGCCCCAGGCCGAGATCGAGCGCATCTGCGAGTTCCTCGACATCGCGTGGGACACGCCGCTGACCGCGCCGCTCCCGCTCTCGAAGACGACGCTGACGCCGCCCGAGCCCAACAAGTGGCGCCGGCTCGAGGACGTGCTGCACCCCGTGCTGCCTATCGTGGCCGGCGCGTCCGAGCGCGCCCGCGAGGTCTTCGCCAACCCGCCGGGCCGCGATCGCGCCGTCGAGGCAGTGAAGCGCAAGCCGGCGCGCGAGCCGATGACCCAGGAGGAGATCGACGCCGGATTCTCGAGCAAGTCGACCCCATCGTTCGGCGAGCTGCTGGACGCGACGTCGTCGTCGCTGCTCGTCTCCACCTACCAGACCGGCCGCGTGATCGTCGTGCGTCAGCAGGGTGGGCGACTCAACACCCACCTCCGCTCGTTCGACCTGCCGATGGGCATTGCCGTCGACGGCGACCGGATGGTGCTGGGCACGCGGCGGGAGCTCTGGGACTTCCGCAACCAGCCCGCGGTCGCCCGCAAGATCCCGCCTTCCGGTAGCCACGACGCGTGCTTCGTCCCGCGCAGCTGTCACATCACCGGCGACCTCCGGATACACGACGTCGCCATCGCCGACGGCGAGATCTGGGCGGTCAACACCCTGTTCTCCTGTCTGGTCACCTTCGACGACGCCCACTCGTTCGTTCCCCGCTGGCAACCGAGCTTCGTGACCGCGCTCACGCCCGAGGACCGGTGCCACCTCAACGGCCTCGCCATCGTCAACGGTGAGCCTCGGTACGCGACGGCGCTGGGCACGACCGACACCGCCGGCGGCTGGCGGGCGGACAAGACGAGTGGCGGTGTAGTGATCGATGTCGTCTCGAACGAGATCGTCGCCAGAGGGCTGTCCATGCCGCACTCGCCCCGCTGGCACAACGGACAGCTGTGGGTCCTCGAGTCGGGGGTCGGGCGACTCGGACGCGTTGATTTCGCGACGGGAACCGTCGAGACCGTCGCCGAGGTGCCGGGCTTCACCCGCGGTCTCGCGTTCGCCGGGCCGTACGCGTTCGTCGGACTCTCGCAGGTCCGGGAGACGCTGTTCGAGGGCGTGCCCATCAAGGAGCGTCCCGACCGTGCGTGCGGCGTCTGGGTGATCGACACCAGAAGCGGACGAACCGTCGCGTTCCTCCGGTTCGAGGGACTCGTGCAGGAGATCTTCGATGTCCAAGTTCTCGCCGGAAGCCGGTTCCCTGATCTGGTCGAGCCAAGCGACAAGCGGGTCGGTTCGTCCTACGTGGTTCCCGATGTCGCGCTCGCGGGTGTGCCCGCCGGCCTGCGGGGGTGAGAAGTTCGGTACTCGTTACCGAGGACGGCACGATCGTTCGGCGCGTACGGTTCGGTGTGGATCGCGAGGAAGCGCTCGCAGCGCTGCCGGAGGGCTACGGCACCGCGCTGCGGCTCCGCGACGAGGGGCGGACCGCCGAGGAGATCGCCGCCCATCTCGGCGTCGATGTCGGCGTCGTCGCGACGCTGCTCGCGATCGGCGAGGGGAAGCTCCGTCGCGTCCTCGAGATGGGTATGTCAGATGCCGAGGACTGACGCCAGCTCCGACCGGCCATCGACCCCGAGCTTCGAATAGGCGTTGTAGAGGTGGGCGTTGACCGTCCTGATCGACACCACGAGCGTGTCGGCGATCTCGCGATCGCTCATCCCGCGAGCGGCGAGCGACGCGATCTCGCGCTCGCGCTTGGTGAGGTTGGCGGCCGGACCGGCGAGCGTCAGTGCCGGTGTCACGACCCCTTCGCACATCGCGGCGAGCGAGCGACAGCGCGACGCGGCGCACGCCGCATCCGATGTCCGATCGTCACGCGTGTGGATCGCGACGGCTTGACCGGCGGCCTCAGCCGCGAAGAGCCGAAACCCGGCGTCTTCCCATGCGGATGAGACGGCGAGCAGACGCTCCGCATCCGCGGTGTCGGCAGCCTCGGCGTGGCGGGCCATGAGCAGCACCAGGGGCGAGCCCGAGCTGTACGCCAGCGATGCGAAGCGGTGCACCGCGTGGCGGGCGTGGCCGAGCCGGACGAGATCGTGCAGGAGCGTCGCCTCGCGCAGCGGTCGGCCCACCGCTGCCATCGCCTCGGCGCCAGCCTGCAGCCGCGCCGCTGCACGGGACGCCTTTCCCTCCGCGTTGTCCAGCCACGCACGGGCGCGGCACTCGTCGGAGCTGAACAGTCCGCCCTTCACCTGCCGACGGTCGAGCTCCGCGAGCACGTGACGACCGCGGTCGACGTCACCGAGCAGCGCTGACGCGAGGACGACCACGCTCATCGCGTTTCGTACGATGCCGTACGGGTCGTCGATGACCACGCGCCGCAGGGCATCGTCGGCCAGCGCCCGCGCCGTCGCCATGTCGCCTCGCGTGACGGTGATGTTGGCGAGTGCGATGTCGAAGATGCCCATCGCGTTGTCGTCGCCGCTCGAGGCCGCAATGTCCCGACACGTCGATGCAAGGTCGTCCGCTTCGTCGATGCGCGATGAGTAGACGAGCAGCATGACTCGCGTCAGTACGAGCGCGCCGAGAAGGTCGGCGCGGTCATCGATCCTCGAGGATGCGAGGCAGGTGTCCACGGTCTCCAGGCCGCCAATCGGATCGCCGGCCTCGCCGAGCGTGCCGGCGATCGACGCGGTGGCGAGCAGGACGTCCTCGCGTCGTGCCCGCTCGTCGGCGACGACAGCGCGGCCCGCCTCCAGCGCCTCGGCGGTACTTCCGCTCAACATGAGCAGCGCCGAACGCGAGGCCTGCGCAGCGAGGCGGTGCTCCTGGGAGGTGGTGCCATCGACGAACTCGTCGAGCACGGCCTGTGCCGCGCCCGGGTCGCCGGCCACGAAGTGCAGCGTCTCGGACCGCAGCCGTGCGACGGCCAGCCTGCCCTCGTCGTCGCTCGCCAGCGACCCCATCTCCTCGTAGAGGCTGCGCGCCTCAGCTGCGTGGCCGAGCTCGGCGAGGATCCGCGCCAGGAGCGCTGCTGCTTCAGCCGAGCGGCCGGCGACGAGCGCCGCTCGGGCGAGCAGCGCTGCGTTCTCGAGGTGGCGGGGAGGAACGGCGAGGTCGCCCGACCGCGCGCCGCTGACCGCGGCGACGATCGCTCCCCTCGACACGCGCGCCAGCTCACTCGCCGCCGTGAGCAGCGTCCGCCAGTCGGCGACATCGCCCACCTCCACCCGCCACAACGCAACCCGGAGCGTGTCATCACTGCGACGACAGCCGGCCGACTCGATTGCGTCGATGAGGAGCCGGCGCCGCTGTCGAGCGGTAGCCGCCCCCATCGTCGCCCGCACGACCTCACCGTGCAAGGGATGTGCGAGACCGACACGCGTACGCCGACGATCTGATCGCGAGACGAGCAATGACCTGGCTTCGAGCCGAGCGATCACGTCGACTCCGACGATGCTGGCAAGCGTGTAGAGACCGAGTGGCTCGGCGAGCGCGACGAGCTCCACCGCGATGCGCTCGTCCTCCGCGAGCGTGCCAACACGAGCTTCGATGATCTCACCGAGGCGCGCGCCCGCGGGCTCGACGTTTGGCGCGAGCGTCCAACGTCCCGCGGTGGTGATGAGCGCGTCGGTGTCGATAGCGTCGAGGATGAGCTCGCGGATGAACAGCGGGTTCCCGCGCGTTGTCTCCCACACCCATCGCGTGACCCGGCCGTCGACAAGGCCGTCCAGCACCCGCACGAGAAGCTCGTCGGTCTCGTCTCGAGCAAGCGGCAGCACCTCGACCCGCTTGAGCACGTCGGACTGCCAGAACGACACCAGGGTGGACGGCACGAGCTCACCCGACCTGATGGTGAGCACGAGGCGGACATCGGTCGCCGTGACGATGTGGCGTACGAACGCGACAGAGACCTCGTCGAGCAGGTGTGCGTCGTCGATGACCACGACGACCCGGTCACCCTTCGACGTCAGGGAACGGGCAGCACGCAGGAACCTCGACGCCACGTCGCCGCCGGCCTCGTCGTCGAGCAGCGGGAGGAACGTGGCGAAGGGCACGGCCTCACTCTCCGCGCCGGCCGAGAGCGAGACCACGCTCCATCCGCGGTCAGCGACCGCTCCGAGGAGCTCCGCTGCGAGACGGCTCTTCCCGACCCCTGCCTGGCCGGACAGCACCACACCTCGCCCAGCGCGCAGCGCGTCGAGCACGAGCTCGAGCTCATCAACGCGTCCGACGAGGGGCCAGCACCCTGCAAACACGCCGCTCACCATCGGAGAGCTCGGGCGACGGCACAACGGCTCGAACGAGTCATGACGCGATGGCGCTGGTGGCGGTCCGCGGTTGACCACGCTGAGACGCTAGGTGGCGTCCGGCGCCGTGCGCAGTCGGGCCGCCTTCAGCGCTGGAGCGACGGCAGCTTGAGGAGGAGCGACTGCAGGAGCAGCGTCTCGTTGGGGTTGCGGGTCAGCGCCTCGCCGGCGGCGTCGATGGCGCCCACCGCGTCTATGACACCGCGGGCGTTGGGACCCGTGCCGTCGGCCAGAGCGTCGCGGTAGCGCGCCGAGAGGGTGGCGAGGCCGAAGCGCAGCTCCTCCACGCGCTGGCGTCGCACCTGGCGGCGATGGCGGGCGATCAGCTCCTTGCGACCCGAGCCCCGCTCACCGTTCTCCTTCACCCACGTCTCGAGCTCGGCCAGCTCGCCGGCCTGCACCGCCTTGAGCGGGTCGGCCGCGTCCTCGATGCGGCCGCGCAGCTCGTCGACGATGACGGCGACGGCGGCGCCGGTCCCGTCGAGCCGCTCCGGTGTGCGCCACCACGCGTCCCGCCGATGGCCGAGCGCGGGATCGGCGAGCAACACGCGGGCGCGATCGAGATCGCCGAGCGACGCGACCGCCGCCGCCTCGGCGCGGTCGGGTTCGGCGCCCTCTGCAGCAAGCACCTCGGCCACGACCGCCGCGGGCAGGGGCGCGACGTCGATGCGGGCGCATCGTGAGGCGATCGTCACCAGCTCGGGCGTCACCGAGTCGGCGAGGATCACGAACACCGTCGACTCGGGCGGCTCCTCGATGGTCTTGAGCAGCATCGGCGCCGTCACCAGCGCGCGATGGAGGTCCGTCAGGATCAGCACCCGGCGCGGGCCCTCGAGGGGCGAGCCCACGGCCATCGACACGATGGCACGGACGTCGTCGACCGAGAGCGACGCGCCGTCGGGCTCGAAGTCGAGCACGTCGGGGTGCTCGCCGGCGACGACCAGCGTGCAGTCGCGGCACTCGCCACACCCACCGTGTTCGCAGACGAGCGACGCCGCGAACGCGATGGCGGCGGCCCGGGCGCCGGCGCCCGGCGGACCAGCGAGCAGGTAGGCGTGCACCGGTTGGCGGCTCGCCGCCTGCAGCTGGGCCACCACGTCGGCGTGGCCCGGCACCGTGTCCCAGATCGTCACGGCTCGATGATGCCAGCGACGCGTGACAGCACCGCCGCCTCGACCTCCTCGACCGGGCGGGTGCCGTCGACGACGAGCCAGCGGTCGTCCACCAGCGCCAGGAAGCCCTCGCGCACGCGCCGGTGGAACTCGACGCCGGCGGACTCCATGCGATCGTGCGTCCGGTCGCGCCGGGACATCGCAACCTCGGGTGAGACGTCGAGGAGCACGTAGAGATCGGGCTCGAGGCCGCCGGTCGCGAACGCGGACAGCGCCCGCACCTCCTCGATGGGCAACCCGCGGCCATGGCCCTGGTAGGCGAGGGACGACGCCGTGAAGCGGTCGGTCACCACATGCCGCCCGCTGGCCAGCGCCGGCTCGATGACATCGTGCACGTGCTGGGCGCGCGCCGCGGCCATGAGCAACGCTTCGGCTCGCGCGTCGACGACACCCGCGGGGTCGAGCAGCAGCGCCCGCACCTGCTCGCCGATCGGCGTACCCCCGGGCTCGCGCGTGAGCACCGCGCCGATGCGCGCCGCCAGCCGCGCCGCCTGCGTGGACTTCCCGGATGCCTCGCCGCCCTCGAAGGCGATGAAGCGGCCCCTAGTCAACGAACGAGTCGCGACGCTCACCGGCGCGCAACGAGGTGACCGCGAGCACCCCGGCCCCAAGGATCACGACGCCGGCGAGCCAGAGCGCGAGGCGAACACCGGGAAGCGCGACGTCGAGTCCGAGGATGTCGACCTGGCCGTCGAAGAACCGATCGGAGAGCCGGCCGAGCGTCTCGGCGAGGAGCGGGCCGACCGCGAACGAGAGCAGCAGGCAGAATCGCACGAGCGTGTACAGCGCCGAGAAGATGCGACCGCGCAGCTCGTCGGCCACCGTCTCGTGCAGGATCGTGAACCCGAGCACGTAGACCGCTCCCGCGCAGATGCCGAGCAGTGCGACGAAGAAGATCGCGGTCGACAGCGTCGACATCGAAGCCCCGCCGACCATGGCCATGCCGGCCACGAGCACCGACCAGCAGAACACGCGTGCCTTCGGGATCCGCTTCTGCATCGCGGTCACCAGCAGCACGCCGCCGGCCATGCCGAAGCCCATGCCCGTGAGCAGCAGGCCGAAGCCGGCCGAGCCACCACCGAGCACCTGGCGCGAGAACAGGTCTCCGAGCGGGACGACCATCCCACCGCCCATCAGCCCGGTGCCGATGCCGATCATCACGGCTCGCACGATCGGATTGATGAACATGAACCGCCAGCCCTCGCGCAGCTCGCGGAACGTCTCGCCGAAGTCGAAGCGGCGAAGTGCGCCGGTTCCGCAGCGCCAGCGTGGAGATCAGCACCGCCGAGAGGCAGAAGGTGAAGACGTCGAGGTAGACGGCGATGAGCTCCTGGTCGATCCTCAGGAAGTCGAGCGACTCGATCCCCGACAGCCAGGTCGCAACCTTGGCGAGGAACGCGAACAGCAGCGTGGCGATCGGGAACGTGCCGTACGCGGCCACGAGCGACAGCGAGTTCGCGGTCGCGAGGTGCGTGGACGGCACCAGGTTGGGCACCGACGCCTCCTTGGCCGGTGACCACAGCAGGGTGCCGATCTCGAGCACGAGCGACGCGAGCACGAGCGTCCACACGTGGTCGATGAACGGGAGCGTCAGCAGCACCCCGGCGCGCAAGAGGTCGCACGACACCATCACCTTCTTGCGGTCCCACCGGTCGACGAGCACGCCGGCGATCGGCGCCAGGAAGAACCCGGGCACCATGCGGGCGGACATCACGAGCGAGATGGCGGCAGCGGGAGAGTCGCCGCCGACGCGGGTGGCGATGGCGATGATGGCGAGGAAGCCGATCCAGTCGCCCATGGCGGAGACGACCTGGGCGAGCCACAGACGGAAGAAGTCGTCGGAGCCGAAGAGGCGAACCACCGTCGAGGGCCGGTCGAAGGGCGGCTCCGGCAGGAGGTGTTCGTCGCGCGAGCCGACCGAGCTGGTGGGCTGTGTCGTCAGCTCGTCCGGATCACGGGGGTCCGACGACGACACGGATCTCAGTCTTCCTCGCCGCCAGCGCGGCTCAGCGACAGGCGATCCGGCCCGAGCGGCCGCCTGCGCGGGGGACGGAGCCACCACTCCACGGTAGGTGGCCGGGTTGGGCGGATCGCGTCATGCCTCGCCGTCGCCGGCAACGCTCGGGTCCTCGGCCGCCGTCTTCTTCGCCGCCGCCTTCTTCGCGGGCGCCTTCTTCTTCGCGGGTGCCTTCGCGGCGGCGGCCTTCTTCTTCTTTGCCGGTGCCTTCTTCCTCGCCGACGCCTTCTTCTTGGCCGGCGCCGCCTCGCGCCGGATCTGGAGCAGCTCCATGGCCCGCTCCGGCGTGATCTCCTCGACGGTGTCGCCCGCCCGCAGCGACGCGTTCGTCTCCCCGTCGGTGACGTACGGGCCGAAGCGGCCCTCCTTCAGCACCATCGGCTGGCCGCTGGCGACGTCCTCGCCCAGCTCGCGCAGCGGCGGCTTCGGCGCCCCGCGCCGGCCGAACTGCTTGGGCTGCGCCAACAGCGCCAGCGCCTGCTCGAGCGTCAGGTCGAACAGCTGCTGCTCGGACTCGAGGCTGCGGCTGTCCTTCTCCTTGGTGATGTACGGGCCATAGCGACCGTTCTGGGCGGTGATCTCGATGCCGTCCGCGGGATCGACGCCGACGACCCGCGGGAGCGACAGCAGCTTGAGCGCGTCGTCGACGGTGATCGACTCGAGCGCCATGTCCTTGAACAGCGACGCCATCTTCGGCTTCTGCTTCTCCGGCAGCGTGTCGGCGTCGCCCAGCTGCACGTAGGGGCCGAAGCGGCCGAGCTTGGCGAAGACCGGGAGTCCGCTCTCCGGGTCGGTGCCGATCGGCTCGTCGCCCTTGGGCGCTGACAGCAGCTCCATCGCCCTGTCGATCGTCAGCTCGTCGGGCGGCAGGTCCTGGGGCACCGACGCGGTGTCCTCGCCGCGCTTGACGTAGGGGCCGAACTTCCCGTTGCGCACGACGACGGGCTCGCCGTCCTCGTCGACGCCGATCGGCACGGCGTTGATGAGCGCAGGGTCGGCCTGCTCGAGCGCCTTCTTGACGAGGTCGGTGAGGCCGGGCGTGCCATTGCCGAACCAGAACTGGTTGAGAAACGGCTCGCGCTGGCCAGTGCCGCTCGCGATCTCGTCCAGCGACTCCTCCATGCGCGCGGTGAAGTCGTATTCGACCAGCGAGGTGAAGTGCCCGGTGAGCAGGTTCACCACGGCGAACGCGTCCCACGACGGAACGAGCGCAGTCCCCTTCTTCCACACGTAATCGCGAGCCAGGATCGTGCCCATGATCGACGCGTACGTCGACGGCCGGCCGATGCCGAGATCCTCGAGCGCCTTCACCAGTGTCGCCTCGGTGTAGCGAGCCGGCGGCTGTGTCGTGTGGCCGTCGGCGGTGACCTCCGGCCGTGGCAGCACATCGCCTTCGGCGACGGCGGGGAGGCGCGCCTGGTCGTCGTCCTCCTCCTCGGTGTCCTCGCCGTGGAACCCGTACACCGCGAGGTAGCCGGGGAACACGACGGTGCGACCCGACGCGCTCCACTCCGTCATCCGACCGTCCTGCGCCGGCGCGTCGATCTTGAGGGTCACCGTGTTGAGACGCGCGTCGACCATCTGCGACGCCAGGGTGCGCTGGTAGATGAGGCGGTAGAGCGCGAGGTCGTGGCCGCGGAGCTCGCCGTCGAGCTGCTCCGCCGTGCGCCATGCGTCGCCCGCGGGGCGGATCGCCTCGTGCGCTTCCTGGGCACCCTTCGCCTTCTTGGCGTACGTGCGCGGCTCGTCAGGAAGATGATCGCGCCCGAACTTCTCCTCGATGAGCCGGCGGGCGGTGACAACCGCGTCGGCCGACAGCGTCGTGGAGTCCGTACGCATGTAGGTGATGTAGCCCCGCTCGTAGAGGCCCTGCGCGACCTGCATCACCTGGCGCGCGGTCATGCGCAGCTTGCTGCCGCCCACCTGCTGGAGCGTCGACGTGATGAATGGCGCCTTCGGCTTCTGCTTGGACTCCTTCGACTCCACGGAGCGCACGGTGAACGTCGAGCCCCCGGCCTGAGCGGCCGTCTGAGCGGGAGGCGCGAGCGCGGTGACGAGCTGGTCGGCGCCGGCCTCGTCGAGGACGACGACGCCCTCCTTCGCCACGCCGGCCTGGTCGAAGTCCTTGCCGCTGGCGATGCGGGCGCCGTCGATCGAGTGCAGCGACGCCGTGAACGACGGCTCCGTGGGGAACTGCGCAGCGAGGTCCCAGTAGTCCGCTCGCACGAACGCCATGCGCTCTCGCTCCCGATCGACGACGAGGCGCACGGCCGGCGACTGCACTCGTCCGGCCGAAAGACCCTGACGGATCTTGCGCCACACGACCTCCGAGACCGGGTAGCCGAACAGGCGGTCGACGATGCGACGGCTGTCCTGGGCATCCACCATCCGGTAGTCGATGTCGCGGGCGTTGCTCACGGCCTCGTCGATCGCGCTGCGGGTGATCTCGTGGAAGACCATGCGCTTCACCGGGATGCGCGGCTTCAGCACCTCTTGGAGGTGCCACGCGATCGCCTCGCCCTCGCGATCCTCGTCCGTGGCGAGGTAGAGCTCGTCGGCGTCCTTCAGGGCCGCCTTGATGTCGCTGATCACGTCCTTGCGTGCCCGAAGCTCGTAGTCGACCTTGAAGTGGTTGTCGACGTCGACGCTCAGCCCCTTGGTGGGGAGGTCGCGGATGTGGCCGTAGGACGCGAGGACGGTCCACTCCGACCCGAGGAAGGAGCTGATGGTCTTCGCCTTGGCCGGCGACTCGACGATCGCAAGTTTGGTCATCGCTTTTCAATCGCTGTCAGGTGGGAGGGCACCTTGTCAAGCGCCGCTCGCGAGAGGGCCACCCCGATGGGTGGCCCTCCGTGGTTGCTGACCTGCGGTTTTCTTCGTTACACGAAGGCCGAGGCGAAGATCAGCGAGACGATCGTCATCACCTTGATGAGGATGTTCATCGCGGGGCCCGACGTGTCCTTGAACGGGTCGCCCACGGTGTCGCCGACGACGGCCGCCTTGTGGGGCTCGGAGCCCTTGCCGCCGTGGTGGCCGGCCTCGATGTACTTCTTGGCGTTGTCCCACGCACCACCGGCGTTGGCCATGAAGATGGCCAGGCAGAACCCCACGACGAGGGCGCCGGCGAGGAACCCGCCCAGCGCGTCCACGTCGACGAAGCCGATGACGAGCGGCACCGCGATCGCGAGCCCACCGGGGAGCAACATCTCCCGTAGCGCGGCGGCCGTCGAGATGTCGACGCACTTGGCGTACTCGGGGATGACGCCCTCCTTGCCCTCGCGGAGACCGGGGATCTCGCGGAACTGGCGACGCACCTCCTCGATCATCTTGTTGGCGGCGCGACCGACGGCGTCGATCGTGAGCGACGCGAACAGGAACGGGAGCATCGCCCCGAGGAACAGGCCGATGAACACCTCGACCTTGCCGACGTTGAGGTCGAGCGAGTGTCCCTCGACGAGCAGCGATGCCTCGAAGGCCTTGAACAGCGCGAGCGCGGTGAGCGCCGCCGAACCGACGGCGAAGCCCTTGGCCACCGCCGCGGTGGTGTTGCCGAGCGAGTCGAGGCTGTCGGTGACCTCTCGCACCTCGGGGGGCATGTGCGCCATCTCGGCGATGCCGCCGGCGTTGTCGGCGATCGGGCCGTAGGCGTCGACCGAGACGACGACGCCGGTGGTAGCCAGCATGCCGATGGCGGCCACGGCGATGCCGTAGATGCCGAGTCCCTCGGCCGCCTGCTCGCCACCCCAGTACGCGACGCCGATGCCGACGGCGACGAGGATGACCGACGCGGCGACCGAGACCATGCCGGCGGAGATGCCGCCGAGGATCGTGGTGGCCGGGCCGGTCTCGGACTGCTGCGCGATCTTCTTCACCGGCCCGTACGCATCCGACGTCCAGATCTCGGCGACCTTGCCGATGGCGTAACCGACGACCAGGCCGCCGACGACGGCGATCGGCAGGCCCCACCACTCGGCGATGGCCTCGCTGTCGGTCAGCATCCATGCCGCCAGGCCGAACACGCCGAGCACGGTGAGCGCGGCGGCAGCGTTGGTGCCTCGGTGCAGCGCCTTGCCCAGGTCGTGGACGCTCGTGCTGCCCGACGACTTCACCATGAAGGCGCCGATGATCGAGGCGATCATGCCCACCGCGGCGATGGCGAGCGGATAGAGGAACAGCTCGGGCACGCGGTCGAGCGTGATCGGCACCTGGACCCCGTCGACGAGCAGGAACGGGATGAACGCGGCGAGTGCGATGGGGGCGATGATCGAGCCGCTGTAGGACTCGAACAGGTCGGCGCCCATGCCGGCCACGTCGCCGACGTTGTCGCCCACGTTGTCGGCGATGGTCGCCGGGTTGCGGGGATCGTCCTCGGGGATGCCGGCCTCGACCTTGCCGACGAGGTCGGCGCCGACGTCGGCCGCCTTGGTGTAGATGCCGCCGCCGACGCGGGAGAACAGCGCGATCGAGCTGGCGCCGAGCGCGAACGCGGTGAGCACGCTGAACGGGTCGTCGACCTCGAGCCACTCGACGTACACGAGGTAGCTGGTGGCGATGCCGAGGAGCGACAGGCCGGCGACGGTGAAGCCCATGACCGCGCCGCCGCGGAACGCGAGCGGCAGCGCCAGCTGGGCGCCGGTGCGAGCCGCCTCCGCGGTGCGGGCGTTGGCCAGGGTGGCGATCGTCATGCCGATGTAGCCGGCGAGCGCCGAGAGCACGGCGCCGGAGATGTAGGCGATCGCGCCCCAGGGGCGGCCGTAGTCGAGGAAGGCGAAGATCAGCACCGTCATGAGCACGACGAAGCCGGCCACCCAGGTGTACTCCCGGCGGATGAACGCCCTGGCGCCCTGCTGGATGGCGGTCATCAGCTCGACCATGCGCTCGTTGCCGGGATCCTTGGCCTTCACCCACGAGAAGAAGAAGGCGGCGAGCACCAGACCGGCCAGGGCCGTGCCCGCGGAGATGTAGGGGACTGCGTCCAACACGCGCTCCTGAGTCGTCGGCCGGGAGGGCCGGGTTTGAGGACAGCGAAAACTAACGTTTCGCGGACCTGAAAGGTCAAATCCCGGGGGGATGTGTGCTCTGACAAACCCGACGCACGCTGACCTGCTCCTTCGCGATCTTTGACTGTCACACCCGTCCGGATAATGGGAGTTGTGGGCATGACGATGATCTCGATCGCAGAACGCATCCCTGACGAGGCGTCGGCCTACGCGTACCTGGAGGAACTGCGCTGGGGCGACACGCCCGAGTGCCCGCACTGCGGGAACACCGAGCGGTGCTACTTCCTCAACCCCGCCAACGGGAAGTCCCGGGCCACCCGGACCGGTGCTCAGTCGGAGCGTCGGGTGTGGAAGTGCGGAGCGTGCCGGAAGCAGTTCTCCGTGATCACCAACACGATCATGCACGGCACCAAGATCCCGGTTCGGACGTGGGTGTTCGTGATCTTCGAGATGTGCTCCAACAAGAACGGAGTCGCCGCACGCGAGATCGAACGGCGCTACGGCATGACGCCCCGCTCGGCGTGGCACATGACGCACCGCATCCGCGAGGCGATGACGGAGGACGGGCTCGACATCTGGAGTACCACCGTCGTTGCCGACGAGACGTTCATCGGCGGCAAGGAAGCCAACAAGCACGCCCACCAGCGCCAGGAGGTCGGTGGCGGCGTGGGCGGCAAGATCCCGGTCCTGACGCTGATCAACACCGAGACGGGCAAGGCCCGCTCCCGCGTGATCCCCGACGTGACCGCCGCGACGCTGGAGAAGGCGATCGCTGATCAGGTCCGCATGAACTGGTCGGTCCTCTACACCGACGAGGCGCGGGCGTACCAGAAGATCGGCCGCAAGTTCGCTCAGCACCACACCGTCAACCACTCCGAAGGCGAGTACGTCCGCAAGATCCCCGGGCGCACGGTCACCACGAACCGGGCAGAGAACTTCTTCTCGCAACTGAAGCGGTCGCTGGACGGGACGCACCACCACGTCAGCCGCGAGCACCTGCACCGCTACCTCGCAGAGTTCGACTACCGGTACTCCACTCGCGACGAGACCGACGCCGAGCGCATGGAGCGTCTGGTCGGTCAGGTGGGCGGCAAGCGCCTCGCCTACCGCCCGCTGGCTACTTCTCGGGCTTCTTAGTCCGAAGAAGCCTACGGAGGGCTTCCTCGGGTTCCAGGTCGATCTTGACCGGCTCGTCGCGGTCACGCTCGATCGTCTCCGGATCGGGTTCCTCGCTCGGCGGGTCTTGCTTCTCGCTCATCTGCCTCCAAGGCTACGTCGTGTCGCGGAAGTACAAGGGCCGCTGTGCGTTCTGCCAGACCTATGGCCAACTGACCAAGGAGGACCCGATCCCCCTGTGGGTCAACCAGGTCCTGAAGCCGTACGTCGGCCCGGGTCGACAGATCATCTCGCAGCGTGGCAAGCACCGAATGCATGCGGTCACGCACATGCACGAGAAGCCCGTTGGCTCCTTCAGCAGCATGAAGGTTCCGGTCGTGTGCGTCACCTGCAACACGGGTTGGATGTCGCGCCTCCAGAAGGCGGCTAAGCCGATCCTGAAGCCGATGATCCTTGGCAGCGCGGTCGTCCTTTCCGAGACGGACCAAGAGGTCATCGCTAAGTGGGCGACCATGACTGCCCTGATGTTCGACAAGTACGAACACCACCACTCAGTCACCCCCGCCGAGATGTTGCACGCGTTCTACGAGACGCGCGAGGTACCGCCAGAGACGCGCCTGTGGGTCGCGAAGCGTGACCTCGAAGAGGGATCGGTGGTCTCGCACATCCGAACGATCTTCGCCGTCACCGACACGAACGACGCACTCAGTGAGGACCGGCCTTATTCGCAGGTTCTCACAGTGAGCCTGGGGAACCTTGTAGTTCAGATCGCCGTCGTCGTGGAACTCGGCATAGGTGTCCCGTACAGCCGCGATCCCGCGGCCCAGGTGTTCTGCTCTGAGGTCTGGCCGATTGAGCGCGCCGTTCGATGGCCACCGCTGATCACCCTCACGCGTCAGACCTTCGGAGACTTCGCCAACTTCCCCGCGTTCGGGACGACGTTCCCGGGTCACGACGCGCCACCCTGACCCGGGTTTGTCAGCGCACACGTCCCCAATCCCGGTCAGGTTCCGGGCAGGAGCACCGTCGTCGAGGTGGTCGTCGTGCTGGTGGTCGTCGTCGTGGTGGGCGGGGGCGCGTCGCCCACGGTGGCGTCGTCGCGGAGGTCGTCGAAGAGGCGGGCGGCGTCCTCGTCGAGGTAGACCACCGACGCCCGGCCCGCGGTGCCGACCTGGCCCGGGGCGACGACGTTGACCAGGCGGTCGGGGTCGAGCCGGCGAGCCACCGCCCCGAGCCGGACCACGTCGTCGAACGGCGCATCGATGCGCACGTGGTCCCACAGCACGCGCGCCCACCGGCCGACGCCGTCCATGTCGGCGACCTCGGTCCGCATCTTGCGCAGCGCGGAGGTGATCACCACGCCCTGGTTCTCCGACCGGCTGAAGTCGCCCCGCGCCACGCTGGTGCGGTCACGGGTGAAGGCGAGCACCTCGCGACCGGCCAGGTTGTGGTGCCCGCGCTCGAAGTAGGCGCCGCTGGCGCGGTCGGCCATCCGCCGCTCGACGTGGACCACGAGCCGGTCCAGTGCGTCGACCATGGTCGTCAGCCCGTCGAAGCTCGTCACCACCCACCAGTGCACGGGCAGGCCGGTCAGTCGCTGCACGGTCTCGCTCAGCAGGTCGGGCCCACCGATCGCCATCGCCGTGTTGATCTTCCCGTGGCCGTGGCCGGGGATCTCGACCCACGCGTCGCGGGGGAAGCCCAGCACCGTGCCGGTGCCCGTCGCCGGGTTCACCGCCAGGAGGTGGATGGAGTCCGCGCGCGAGCGGTCGACGCGCTGGCCCGGCCGGGCGTCGGAGCCGGCCACGAGCACGAACAGGAGATTTTCGGCGGGCTCGACATCGCTCGTGAACTCGACGGCCGGGCCATAGGGCACGGCGTCGGGTTGGCGCAGCTGCCGGCTGGCGGCGGGCTCGGGCCGGTTCCCGATGGGACGCGTCGCGGGCCGGCCGCTGGCGACCACGAGCGTCGTGTCCGGGGCCGGCGTCGGGATCGTGGGCCCGGTCAGCGGCTGCTGGACGGCGCGGGGCGGGCGGCCGACGTGGATGGCGGCGTCGTCGTTGGTGCGGACGCGGGTCGCGGCGCCGGCGACGAGCAGCTGGGCGGCGATGACGACGGCAAGCAGCGCCCGGAGGACCGTGGACTGCCGCTCGCTCACCGCTCGCTCACCGTTCGCTCGCGCGCTCGCTCACCTCAGCCTGAATTCTCCTCCACCCGCACGAAGACCTGGTTGGCGACGCTGGCGCCGAGGGTCCGGTCCTTGCCCCCCACCCGCAGCACCAGCGGGCCGTCGAAGGGGTGCTTCTCCTTGACCTCGACCCGCACGCCGGGCCGCAGACCGAGGGTGTCGAGGAAGGCGACCACCTCGGGATCGGTGCTGCCGGGCACCGCCACCACCGCCACGTCGCCGGGTTCGAGCGCGTAGAGCGGTGGCATGGCCGGGATGTCCCGGGCCTCGAGCGCCGGGATCGGGAAGCCGTGCGGGCAGGTCTCGGGCCGGTGCAGGGCCACGAAGATGCGGTCCTCGACCTCCTGGGGCAGCTCGTGCTCGAAGGAGCCGGCGAGCCGGTCCGCCTCGTTCCACGCGTAGCCGAGCATGTCGGCGAGGAACCGCTCGACGATCCGGTGGCGCCGGATGAAGGCAACCGCGAAGCGCCGGCCCGACTCGGTGAGCTCGACGCCGTAGTAGGGCCGGTGGTCGACGAGTCCCCGCTCGGCCAGCCGCTTCACCGTCATCGTCACCGTCCCCGGCGCCACCCCGAGCTGCTCGGCCAGCGCACCGGTCTGCGCCTCCTCGCGGTCGCGCGTCAGCCGGTAGATCGCCTTCAGCGTCTCGCGCTCGGACTTCGTGACCGTCGCATCCATGGCTTCGTGGCGCCGAAAACTAGGTTTCGCGCCCTCGCGATGACGAATCGTCGACGACCCGCCCGCTCACGAAGCGCAGCCACCCGTAGCCGGCGACGCCGGCCACGAGGCTGCCGGCGAGGATCCCGATCTTCGCCTCGTCGTTCAGCGCGGCGACATCGAAGGACAGGCTGGCGACGAACAGCGCGACGGTGAAGCCGATGCCGGCGCAGATGGCGACGCCGAACAGGTGCGACCACGTCGTCGCCGCCGGCAGCCGGCCGACGCCGAAGCGGACCGCGAGCCAGGTGGCGGCGAACACACCGGTGGTCTTGCCGACGACGAGGCCGACGGCGACGCCCATGGCGATCCGGTCGAAGCTGGTGCCACCGCCGAGCTCCACGCCGGCGTTGGCGAGCGCGAACAGCGGCACGATCATGAAGCTCACCCAGGGGGCGAGCCGGTGCTCGATGCGGTCGAGCGGCGAGTGCGTCTCGGCCACGAGGCGGCCGAGATCGGTGAGGCTCGACTCGGTCTCCTCGTGCTCGCTCGTCTCGAGCCGGTCGTCCGCGTGCGCGCGTTCGACGCCGTCCACGAGCGGGCGGGCGTTGCTCGCGAAGCGCGCCGGATCGAACAGCGACCACGCCGGGCACAGCAGCCCGAACGCGACGCCGGTGAGCGTCGAGTGCACGCCGGACTCGTGCAGCGCGTACCAGCACGCCACGCCCAGCGCGACGTAGGGCACCAGCGACCGCACGTTCAGCCGCTTCAGCCATACGGCGGCGGCGAGGGCCGTCACGGCGATGCCGAGCCACTCGAAGGAGAGGTCGGACGTGTAGAAGATCGCGATCACGATGATGGCGCCGAGGTCGTCGACGATCGCCAGCGTGAGCAGGAACAGCTTGGCGCCGGAGGGAACGCGCCGCCCGAGCAGCGACACCACGCCGGCGGCAAAGGCGATGTCGGTGGCCATCGGGATCCCCCAGCCCTTGCTCCCGACGTGGCCGGCGTTGAATGCCACGTAGATGAGCGCGGGCACGATCATCCCTCCGAGCGCGGCGAACGCCGGCAGGGCTGCCGCCCTCGGGTCGCGAAGCTCGCCGACGACCAGCTCGCGCTTGATCTCCAGGCCGACGACGAAGAAGAAGATGACCATCAGCCCGTCGTTCACCCAGTCGCGCAGGGACAGGTTGATGTGGGCGAGCTCGCCCAGCCCGACGTCGAGCTGCGTCTCCCACAGCGTCTCGTAGCCGGCCTTCCACGGCGAGTTCGCCCAGACGAGCGCGACGATCGCGGCGAGCAGCATGACCATGCCACCCGCGGCCTCGATCTGCATGAATCGCTGCGCGGGGCGGACGAACGAGCGCGGCACGAAGCGGTCGGACTCGGACCACGCGTGACGGAGCTCGGTGCTCATGGGCTGCACATCATGGCGGGCGCCACGGCCTGATGCCGAGTTGCAGCCCTATGGTCTGCCGATGGCCGTCAAGCTCACCAAGGACTCCTTCGACCTCGGCATCGTCGTCGCCGACATCGAGGCCTCGCTCGCCTTCTACCGAGACTTCCTGGGACTCCCGTTCGAGCGGAAGGCGGCGTTCTCGAAGACCACCACGCTGCACTTCCTCAAGGCCGGCACCGGCTCGATCAAGCTGTGGGAGGTCACCGAGCCGCCGGCACCCGTCGCCAAGGGCTGGCCCCTCGACGCCGCGCCGGGCCTGCGCTACCTGACGCTGTCGGTGTCGAACCTCGACGAGGTCGTCGGCGACGCGGCTGGCGCGAGCGTCGAGGTGCGCGTGCCCGTCACCGAGATCATGCCCGGCGTGAAGATCGCCATCCTCGCCGACCCCGACGGCAACGCCGTGGAGCTGCTCCAGGCCGGTTGAGCCGACGAGCTGTTGGTTCCATCCAGGTTCGTCAGGTCAAGGGCGAAGGGCGCTACGAAGGCGGCGGGTGATGATCTGTCTCGGCGCGCTCACCCGTCCGGGCGCGCTCAGCCGTCGCACGACCGGTTCA
>JBBDWT010000083.1:0-5083 GCA_040902705.1 Acidimicrobiia bacterium
CTCCTTGACGATCGCGACCGCGTCGAGCCCGTCGAGCACCCCCGGCTCGAACTCGGCGAGCAGCCCTTCGAGGGCCCGGCGCTGCGATCGAAGTTCCCTTCTCATGCGCTCACCATGGCAGAGAGGTGTGACAGCTACGGGGCTGGGCCTCACCGCGCGAGGGCCGGGTACTCTGGACGAACATGAACGACGTCGAACGACTCCGTCCGCTCGAACGCCGGATCCGACGGCTCGTCGAGCAGGGACAGCCACACGACGAGATCGCGCAGCGGTTCCACCGCAGCCCCGAGTTCATCGAGCGCGTGCTCGAGCTCAGCGAGCTGCACCGGGCGCCGCAGCCACCGGCTCCGTCACCCTCGACCGCACCCTCGACCGCGCTGCGCCCGCTGCGCCCGGTCGAGCGGCGCACGCTCCGCTGGCGAGCCGAGGGCTTCGGGTACGCGGAGATCGGCGAGCTCTTCCACCGCGGACCGGCTCACGTCGAGCAGGTCGAGCGGCTCGCGATCTACAAGCTCTCCCGCTGACGCGCCGCCCGGACCCGGTCGGGGGAAGAAGTCGCGACCTCCCCGTGTTCCAGGGTGAGTTCGAACGCCGAGCGGATCGCGGGCGCTACGCCAGCGCGGCGCAGACCGCGAGCTCTTCCGCTTTGCGCAGCTGCGGGAACGGTGCACCCAGGTCTTGGCGCACCTGAGTGGTGACCGAGAACGTGACCGACCGGCTGCCGTCGTTGCTCGCGGCGATGAACTGTGTGTACCCGGGCGTGTTGCCCGTGTGGCCGTAGACCGTGCCGCACTTCGTCTTGTAGCGGAAGATCGCGAGCCCGGCCGTGTTCTTGCCTGGGCCCGTCGGCTCGGAGTGGCCCTTGATCAGGTCGAGCTGCGCGTCGCGCGTCTTCCCGCTGAACAGCTTCCCGCCGACGTAGCCGCGCGCGAAGCGGTTCAGGTCAGCGGCCGTCGACACGATGCCCCCCGACGCCCACGACCATCCCGCGGCGATCACCTGGGTCACGTCTTCCGGCGGCGTCGCGCTGACGTCGTACCCGTGCACGTACGGCTCGGGCATCTCGACGCCGACCGGGAGGCTCGTGTTCGTGAGAGCGAGCGGCTCGTAGACCTGCTCGCGCAGCACATCGGCGTAGGGCTTGCCGGTCGCGGCTTCGACCATCAGGCCGACCGCGATGTTGTCGGAGTTCGAGTACTTGTACTCGGAGCCGGGCTCGAAGCCCAGCGGCTCGTCGGCGACGAAGTCGAGCAGCTGACTCGGGGGCGGCGGGACGGTCAGCGACTCCGCGAGCGCGGCCTGGGCACTCTCTGACGTGATGAAGTCGGGCAGCCCGCTGGTGTGGTGCAGCAGCTGTTCGAGCGTGACCTTGCCCCACGCCTTCGGAAGCGTCGGGAGGCGCTCGGCGATCGTGTCGTCGAGCGACAGGACGCCCTGTTGGACGAGCGAGAGCGCGGTCGCGCCCGAGAACGCCTTCGCGACGCTCGCGACGCGCAGATGGGCGTCGGCATCGATCACCACGTCGGTCGCCAGCTCGGCCACGCCGGCGCGGTGCACCTGGAGGTCGTCGCCTCGCTGCACGAGCACGATCACACCAGGAGGGCCGCCCTCGGTGGTGACGAGCTTGCCGAGCGCGCGGTCGAGGGCGGCGTCGGCGTCGGCAGGAGCGGCGGTCGCCGTGGAGGCAGGGACGACAGTGGCCGCGACGAGCGCGGCAGCGAGGACGACGATGCGAGATCTCATCGCGAGAGGCTAGGCGGCGGTCGCGGGAAGGAGCTGTCGAAGCGCGCCGCGTCAGTCGTGCCGCGCCGGCGGCGCGACGAGCTCCACCTCGACGCCGTCGGGGTCGAGGAGCTGGAGCGACGGCTTGCCGAGCTCGAGGACGACCCCGGCATGGTCGATCCCGAGCGCGGTCAGCTGCTCGGCCCAGCGCTCGAGGCTGGCGCCGTCGGGCACGGCGAAGGCGAGATGGTCGAGGCGCCCGCCGGGCGCGACGTCGCCGTCCTGGCGTGTCAGCACGATCACCATCTTGCTCGGCCGGTGGCGAAGCGCGACGTAGCCCTCGGTGTCGTCGGCGGCGAAGCGATCGAGGCCGAGCACGGTCGTGTACCAGCGCTCGCTCGCGGCGACATCGCTGACGAGCAGCTGCACGTGGGAGAACCCCGTCACGGGTGCGTCGGTGGCGACGACGCCGGGCTCGGTCATCGGATCGGCCATGCGCGCATGATGCCACCTCGGCCCGTGGGTACGCTGCCGAGCCGTGACGAGCGTCGAACGACCGGTGGCCCCGCCCCGCGACATCGACGAGGTCCTGACGACGACGCGCGCCGTGCGACGGCGTCTCGACCTCACCCGGTCGGTCGATCCCGAGCTCGTGCGCGAGTGCATGGAGCTCGCGTTGCAGGCGCCGACGGGTGGGAACGACCAGGGCTGGCACTTCGTCGTGGTCACCGACGCGGATACGCGGCGCGCGATCGCCGACATCTTCCGACGCGGCGCGCTCGACTACGCGCAGCGAGAACGCCCGACGCGACCGAGGCTGCGGGAGCGATCGGAGGACGACCGGGCGGCTCGCAGACGGGTGATGTCGTCGTCGGGTCATCTCTTCGAGCATCTCGATGCCGTCCCGGTACACGTCATTCCGTGCGTCGAAGGGCGCAGCGACGGAGCGCCGCTCGCCGATCAGGCGACGATGTTCGGCTCGATCCTCCCGGCCGTCTGGAGCTTCATGCTCGCGGCCCGGTCGCGTGGCCTCGGCACCGCGTGGACGACCGTCCACCTCGAGCACGAGACGGAGATGGCCGCGCTGCTCGGCATCCCGATCGACGCGGTGACGCAGGTCGCGCTCGTGCCGCTCGCGCACACGATCGGTGGCGAGTTCTCGCCGGCGGAGCGTCGACCCGTCGACGATGTGATCCACCACGATCACTGGTGACGGCGGCGCCCTCGGGGCGCGGCGGGCGACGCCCGCACGGCTGCTTGACTGGCCGGATGCGACGTCTCGGCTCGGGTGCGGCCTCGGTGATGCTCGCCGCCGCCGTCCTTGTCGTCGTCGCGCTGGGCGGAGCCGCGCCCGCGCGCGCGGGGTCAGGCCAACACCCGTCGGGTGATGCGGTCGAGCCGGCGCTCGCGAACCGCGCGGCTGGTCTCGCTGCGCTGGAAGCACCCGTCCCGCTTCCCGCCGATCGCGCACCGCGGTTGCTGCTCGCCGGCGACAGCGTCGCCGACACGCTGGTGAACGCGCTGGCGACGGAGGCCGCGGGGCGTGGCGCCACGTTGGCTCGCAGCGTTCACGCGGGGTGTGGGCTCATGCCCGGTCTGCCGACCACGCGCGATCGGTACACGCCACCGTGGGCCTCGGCGTGCGCAAACGCCGCGCCCGAATGGCGCCGTCAGGTCGCCGCCACGCCGGCCGATGTCGTGCTCGTCCTCGCGACCTGGGACGGGTCATCGAGGCTCGTCGATGGCGTCTTCGTCGATCCCGCCACCCCCGATGGCCGCGCTGCGTTCGTGGGGATGATGCGCGACCTCGTCGAGTCGATCGCGCCGAGTGGGTCGGGTCGATATGTCGTCCTGCTCGCCGAATCGATCCCGGCGCGAGGAGCAGTCACGGGGGACCCGAGTGTCGAGCGGGTCGTGGAGGCGCGGAACCACCGTGCAGTCCTGCGCGAGGTCGCGCAGGGCGATCCGGGCCGAGTGCGGGTCGTCGACCTCGGGCAGTGGTTGTGCCCGCTCGGAGCGCCGTGCCCCGAGATCGTCGACGGTGTGCAGGCCCGTGCCGACGACGGCGGCCACTTCTCGCCGGAGGGCGCGGCCTGGATCGCGCCCCGGATCCTCGACGCGATCGGGCTCAGCCCCCGGTGATGACCGCGCGGATCGGGCTGGTCGCGCCCGCGGTCACCGTCCGGTGAAGGCGGGGCTCCCCGAGTCGGCGGGGACCTCGTCGAGTGGCACCTTGACCTCGTCGACCGTCGGGCCGACCCGCGCGGCGATCGGCGCGAGCGCGTCGAGGTCGAAGTCGTAGACGCCGGCGGCCGTCCGGCTCGTGACCTGGCGGACCTCGTCGGGCTCCCACTCGGCGAACGCGAGCCGCAGCCCTTCGGTCGTGTACGGGTACGTGCTCTCGTGGTGCGGGTAGTCGCTGCCCCACATCACGCGGTCGAGCCCGACCTTGCGCATCGCCTTCGCTTCGCTCGGGCTCGGGAAGCTCACGCCGACGAAGCAGTTCCGGGCGAAGTACTCCGAGGGCTTCGACGGGAGCACCTGATCCTCGGAGTAGTTGATCTCACCGATGCGGCCGGCCGACATCTGGGCGTGGAACGCGTCGAGTCCCTGGAGCACGGGAGGGATCCACGCGCAGCCCTGCTCGGTCATCACGAACTCGAGCTGCGGGTGGCGCTCGAACACGCCGCCGATGATCAGGTGCGCCAGCGGGCGGTGCGAGAACCACGACGTCTCGGCGATCCAGAGGAACATCGAGAACGGGTACTTCCCGTAGTCGGGTGCCCCCTGGCCCGAGTGGTGCGTGATCGGCACGTCGAGGTCGACGCATGTCGACCACAGCGGGTCGTAGACCGGGTCGTACAGCGGCGGGACCTCGGAGTCGTCGGGGCGACCCGGGAGCAGCGCGCCGCCGCGGAGCCCGTGCTCCTTGATGAAGTGGATGTCGGCGATCGCGTCGTCGACGTCGTTGAGGAAGATCTGGCCGACGCCGGCGCGGCGTTCCGGGCTCGACGCGCAGAAGTCGGCGAGCCACCGGTTGTGCGCCTGGATGCCGGCGTGGCGCAGCTCGTACTCGCCCGCCGTGGGTGGGCGCGCGATCACTGCGCCCGTCGGGAAGAAGGGCGGCACGGTGTTCGGGAAGATGACCTCGCCGACGGTCCCGTCGGACTCCTGCTCGCTCCAGCGGCGCTCGTCGTCCCAGTTCTGGTCGCGCTTCTTGCCGTGCAGGTCGCGGAACGGGTTCTTGTACCGGTCGCGCCACGCGTCGAACTCGTCGCGGTACGCGGGATCGAGGTACTCGCGGTACGTCTCGTGGTTCGCGCCGCCGTGCGTGTCGGCGGAGATGAGCGTGTACCGCTCG
>JBBDWT010000084.1:0-5024 GCA_040902705.1 Acidimicrobiia bacterium
TCGAAGAACTCGCGCTTCTCGAAGTTGAACATCCCGGCGAGGAGGTTCTTGGGCACCGTCTGGATCGAGTTGTTGTAGTTGAGCACGCTGTCGTTGTAGAACTGGCGCGAGTAGGCGATCCGGTCCTCGGTCGACGTCAGCTCCTCCTGCAGCTGAAGGAAGTTCTGGTTCGCCTTCAGGTCGGGGTACTGCTCCGCCACCGCGAACAGGCTCTTCAGCGCGCCGGTCAGCTGGTTCTCGGCCTGCGCCTGCTGCGCGACGTCGCCGCCCTGCTGGACCTGCATCGCCTGCGAGCGGGCTGCCGTCACCGCCTCGAACGTGCTCTTCTCGTGCGCGGCATAGCCCTTGACGGTCTCGACCAGGTTGGGGATGAGGTCGTAGCGCCGCTTGAGCTGGACGTCGATCTGCGACCACGCGTTGTCCACCCGGTTGCGAGACCGGACGAGCGAGTTGTACATGAACGCGACGATCAGCAGCAGCAGAACGACGATGACGACGACGATGATGACCGCGGTCACGGGCAGGCTCCGGTACGAGGGGTGACGAGAACGGCCATCATACGTGGGCCGCGCTCGGGGTGCGACGTCGGTCGATCATCTCGTAGCGCTCCACGAGGGACTCGGCGAGGCGCACCATCGAGAACTCGGCGGCGCGTGCCCGCCCCCGCTCGACGAGGGCCGCTCGCAGCTCCTCGTCGTCGAGCACCCGCCGGAGCGCATCACGCAGCGCCACCGGATCGCCGGGGGCTGCGAGCACCGCCTCCTGATCCGAGCGGGCGACGTGGCGGTAGCCGGTCAGGTCGGACGCGACGACCGGGGTTCCCGCACCCATGGCCTCGAGGAGGACGACCCCGAACGACTCGCCCTCGATCGACGGGAAGCACGCGACCGTCGCCCCGCGCAGACGGCTCGCCTTGTCCCCCTCCGACACCCGCCCGAGCCACGCGACCCGCTCGACGTCGCGGCGCGCGAGCGCCTCCGTCTCGGGCCCGCGGCCGATGACCCACAGGTCGGCGTCGCGCTCGAGCATCGCGAAGGCGTCGAGCAGCACCCCGAGGCCCTTGCGCTGCTCGTGGCGCCCGACGAACACGATCGCAGGCCGTTCGGACGGCCACGGCTCGGCCTTGGCGAACGTCTCGATGTCGACGCCGTTGGGGAGGATCTCACAGCTCGCACCGAACGCCTCGACGTTGCGCTGCGCTTCGGCGGACACGGCGGTGCGCACCGCCAGACGCTCGACCATCTTGCGCAGCGGGAGCCGGAACGCGTCGTACCAGCCGTTGCGCCCCGGGAACGCGGCGTGGAACGTCCCGACGGCGGGGAGATCGGTACCGATCAGCGCGCTGTGGTTCGCGCCCGGCGAGAGGGGCTCGTGCAGATGCAGCACGTCGGGCCGGAAGGCACGGATCGCCTCGAGCGTGCGGCCCGCGACGGCCTTGCTCGCGCTGATGGGCGCGATCGAGCCGTTCGACGGGAAGCCGCGTGTCGGCCCCAGGCTCGTGATCCCCGCCTCCGGTGGCGGCCCGTCGGACGGTGCGAGCACGCGGGCGTCGACGCCGAGGGCGCGGAGCGCCCGTGCGAGGCCGAGCACCTGGAGCTGCACTCCACCCTCGACCGACACGGAGTACGGGCAGATGAGCGCGACCCGCAGCGCGCCAGAGCCGGGACCCTCGGCGCTCACGCGTCGACGCCGTGCTCGGGACCCGGTGCGCGTCCCCAAGGGGCGGCCACCGTGTCCGTGTCGGACGGCCAGTTCGGTTGCATCATGAGCCACTGCTCCGGCGCCGCGCGGATGAGCACTTCGAACCTGAGCGCGAGCTCCTGCGTGACGCGACTGACATCGTCGCGCAACCGGCCCCGGCGTTCGACCGGGATCGGCTCCCCGAACCACGCGCAGTGGTGTCGATCGCCGCGGAAGTACGTGCCGACCGGGAGCAGCGGCGCGCCCGTGCGGAGCGCGAGGGTCGCCGGGCCGCCGGGTAGGCGGGTCGTCTCGCCGAAGAACTCGACCTCGACGCCGTCGCCGGTGATGTCGCGGTCGGCCACGAGGCACACGACCTGGCCGCGGTTGAGCGCGCGCACGACGGCCGGGCCCGCGTCGGGGCCGAGGGGCACCACCTCCATGCCGATCGAGCGGCGGACGCCCACGAACCACTCGAACAGCTCCGGGGGCTCGACCGCCTCCGCGACGACGGTGACGCCCCCCACCCGTCCCGCGAGCCACGCGCCCGCGACGTCCCAGTTGCCGAGGTGCGGGAGCGCCAGGATCGCGCCGCCCCCGGCCCCGAGTGCGGCATCGAGATGCTCCCCGCCCCGGAGAGCGAAGGTGCGTTGGAGCTCGGCGCTGCTGTCGGGCCCGAGCCGGAACATCTCGTACCAGTACCGCGCGTAGTTCTCGAACACCGTGCGCGTGGCTCGCTCGAGCACGTCGTCGTCGAGCGAGCTGCCCAGCACGCGCCGGAGGTTGCGCGCGACCTGATGGCGTCGCCCACCGGAGGTGAGCGCCATGGCGCGCGAGGCGAAGCGGGCGAGCGGTCGACCGAGCGGCGCGGGGAGGCGCCGCGCCGTCTCAGCGCCGGCCCGGTACGCGAGATAGGCGACGTGGCCGCCGGGCACGGTGAATCCGGGAGGTGCGCCGACGGACCGGCGGACGGTCGCTCGGTGCAGGCGTGGCCTGGCGCCAGACCATCACGAACCGGTGCACGGCGGTGATCGCGGTGAGCACGAGCATCACCCAGAGCACCGGGACGAGGATGTCGAACGCGAGCCCGATGCCGAGCAGCACCATGCGCTCGAGCCGCTCCATCAGGCCTCCGCGAGCGGTCAGCCCGAGCGACTCGGCCTTGGCGCGCTCGTACGAGACGACCATCGTCAGCGCCAGCACCGCGAGCGCGAGGACCGCGAGCTGCGGGTCGTCGGCGCTGACGTGCCACGCGACGCCACCCAGGACGACGGCATCGGCGACGCGGTCGCACACGGAGTCGAAGAACGCCCCCCGCTCCCCCGCGGTACCGCTGTGACGCGCGACGGACCCGTCGAGGATGTCGGGGAGACCGCTCAGGATGAGCCCGAGCACGGCCAGCGCGAGGTTGCCGTTGGCGATCAGCAGCGCGGTGCCGACGGCGGCGACGAGACCGAAGACGGTGAGCGCGTCGGCCGAGACCCCGATGCGGTGCAGCGCCCGACCGATGGGCTCGAGGCCCTGCTCGGCCTTGGCTCGCCAGCGACCGTCGAGCATCGTGGGGACGTCCTTCGTGCGGCGAGGGAAGAGGGTGCCGGGAGCGGAAGACGGTGCGCGCACCCGCGAGCCACCGAGGGTACCAGGGTCCTCGTGGGGGCCCTCACATGGGCCGGCGGCCCGAGCGCGCCGCCGGCCGGACCGGACGAGCCGCTGCCCCTCGACGCATCAGCCCGGATCCGTCAGACTCCGCGGCGCAGGTCGATCCCGGGGGGTACGGGGTGAAGTCGTTCCCGACGTCGAAGATCCGCAACGTGGCCCTGGTCGGACACGGTGGTGCGGGAAAGACCACCATCGCCGAGGCCCTCCTCTACGTCGGCGGCGCGATCAACCGCATGGGCCGCGTCGAGGACGGGACGACCGTCTGCGACTTCGACCCCGAGGAGCAGAAGCGGAGGATCTCGGTGTCGTTGGCGGTCGCGCCGCTCGAGTGGGAAGGCCACAAGATCACCGTGATCGACACGCCGGGCTACGCCGACTTCGTCGGCGACGTCGGCGCGGCGCTCCGCGCGGCCGATCTCGCGATCTTCGTCGTCTCCGCGGTGGAGGGCGTCGAGGTGCAGACCGAAGAGGCGTGGCGACTCGCCGAGGCCGAGGGGATCCCGCGCGCGCTGTTCGTCAACAAGCTCGATCGCGAGCGGGCGTCGTTCGCCCGGACGCTCGACGACCTCAAGACGAAGTTCGGTGCCGGCGTCGCGCCGCTCGAGCTCCCGATCGGTGAAGAGGGCGCGTTCCGCGGCGTCGTCGACCTTCTCCCCGACGAGGCGGTCATCTACGACAACGGCGACGGCACGGGCAAGACCGGCTCGGTCCCGGACGACATGGCCGTGGAAGAGCACTCCGTGCACGACGCGCTCATCGAAGGCATCGTCGTCGCCGACGACGACCTGATGGAGCGCTACCTCGACGACGACGAGATCTCCGTCCCCGAGCTCGAGCACGCGCTCGCGAAGGGCATCGCCGAGGCGAGCGTGTTCCCCGTGCTGTGCGGCAGCGCCACGAAGCTCGTCGGCATCGACCGGCTCGCGCACTTCATCGTCGAGGAAGGGCCCGTGCCGCCCGCCCACGACGGTCCGTCCGCGGCGTTCGTCTTCAAGACGATCGTCGATCCCTACGTCGGGCGCGTCAACCTCTTCAAGGTGCTCCAGGGCACGGTGAAGACGGACGACCACCTCGTGAACGGGCGCACCGTCGCCGACGAGCGCCTCCACCAGATCGCCACGATGCGAGGCAAGGAGCAGGAGCCCACCAGGGAGGTCACGGCCGGCGACATCGCGTCGGTCGCGAAGCTCGCCGCGACCTCGACCGGTGACGTGCTCGGCACGCGCGGCGCGAAGATCGAGGTCCCGCCGCTCGAGCCACCCGAGCCCACGCTCGCGGTCGCGATCAGCGCCAGGTCGAAGGGCGACGAGGACAAGCTCGCCAACGCGCTGCACCGCCTCGAGGACGAGGACCCCGCGATCCGGATCGAACGCAACCGCGAGACGCACCAGACGCTGCTCTGGGGCATGGGTGAGACCCACCTCGGCATCGCACTCGAGCGGCTCGCGCGGAAGTTCGGCGTCGAGGTGACCACCGAGGACGTCGAGGTCGCGTACCGGGAGACGATCACGACGACCGCGGAGGCCGAGGGGAAGTACAAGAAGCAGACCGGCGGCCACGGCCAGTTCGGCGTCGCGTTCATCCGCGTGGAGCCGCTCGAGCGGAGCGCGGGCTTCGAGTTCGACGACAAGATCGTCGGCGGTGCGATCCCCCGCCAGTTCATCCCCGCGGTCGAGAAGGGCATC
>JBBDWT010000085.1:0-4942 GCA_040902705.1 Acidimicrobiia bacterium
AGCCCGAGCACGGCGACTGGACCACCAACGTCGCGCTGCAGGTCGCCAAGCCGGCCAACCGCTCGCCGAGCGAGGTCGCCGAGGAGATGGTCGCGGCGCTCGTCGCCGACCCGCCCCCGCACTTCGACCGGGCCGAGGTCGCCGGCCCGGGGTTCATCAATGTGTTCCTCCAGGCGTCGTGGCTGCACGAGGTGCTGCGGCTCGTCGTCGCGAGCGGTGACCGCTACGGCCACGGCAGCTCCCTCGCCGGTCATCGCATCAACCTCGAGTTCGTCTCCGCGAACCCGACCGGGCCCCTGCACGCGGGCGGCGGCCGATGGGTGGCGGTGGGCGACGCGCTCGCGAACCTCCTCGCGGCGCAGGGCGCCGACGTGCACCGCGAGTACTACCTGAACGACGCCGGCAATCAGCTCGACACGTTCGCCGCGTCGTTGATGGCGCGGTACGAGGGGCGGGTGCCGCCTGAGGGCGGCTACCAGGGCGAGTACCTCGTCGAGATGGCGGTGCGGATGCGCGCCGAGCTCGGTGACGACGTCACCGAGGAGCAGGCGAGCGAGTGGGGCTACCGCGACGTCGTGCGCCAGCTCGAGGACGATGTGGCGCGGATCGGCGTCCACTTCGACACGTGGTTCTCCGAGCGGACGCTGCACGAGCGCGGTGACGTCGAATCGGTGCTCAGCGATCTGCGGGCCGCCGGCGCGACGTTCGAGGACGACGGCGCGACGTGGCTGCGGACCACCGACTTCGGTGACCAGCGCGACCGCGTCCTGATCAAGTCCGACGGCTCGACGACCTATCTCTGCAGCGACCTCGCGTACCACCGCGACAAGCTCGCCCGCGGGTGGGAGCACCTCGTCGACATCTGGGGAGCCGACCACCACGGCCAGGTGAAGAGCCTCCAGGCCGGCCTCCAGGCCCTCGGCATCCCGCCGGCCCAGCCGGAGGTGCTCCTCGGCCAGCTGGTGAAGGTCCAGCGCGGCGGCGAGATCGTCCGGATGTCCAAGCGCACCGGGAACATCGTGAGCCTCGCCGACATCCTCGACGAGGTCGACCCCGACGTCGCGAGGCTCACCTTCCTGCTCCAGGGCATCGACACCGCGCAGACGTTCGATCTCGACGTCGTCACCGCGCAGTCGATGGAGAACCCCGTGTACTACGTGCAATACGCGCACGCGCGCATCGCGTCGATCGACCGCAAGGCGGTGGCCTCGAAGATCGCCCGAGTGCCACTCCTCGACGTGAACCTCGCGCCGCTCACGCACGAGCGGGAGCTCGATCTGCTGCGTGCGCTCGCGGTCTACCCGGAGATCGTCGCCGAGGCGGCGGGTTTGCGCGCGCCGCACCGCGTCACGACCTGGGTGCGCGACTTCGCCGCGAAGTTCCATTCCTTCTACCGCGACTGCCGCGTGATCTCCGACGACGTCGCCCTGACCCAGGCTCGGCTCTGGCTCGCAGAAGCCAGCCGGCTCGGCCTGAAGCACGCCCTCGACCTCCTCGGGGTGCACGCGCCCGACGAGATGCGGCGCGCCGACGACGTCGCTGACCAGTGACGCCGTCGTGACCGACGACGAGTCGCCCTTCGACATCTCCCTGGTGCCGCGGGGGCTTCGCGAGCTCGACCTCGAGGCGCTCGCCGACGAGTTCGGGACCCCCGTCTTCGTGTACGACGAGGACGAGCTCCGCCGCCGTGCGCGCGACTACGTCGAGCACTTCGGGCGAGGCCGGGTGGCGTACGCGTCGAAGGCGTTCCTGTGCACTGCGATGGCTCGCCTCGCGTCGGAGGAAGGACTCAACCTCGACTGCGCGACCGGCGGCGAGCTATACGTCGCGCTGCACGCGGGGTTCTCGCCCGAACGCATCGTGTTCCACGGGAACAACAAGTCGGGCGAGGAGCTCGCGAGCGCGATCGACGCGGGCGTCGGCCGCATCGCCGTGGACTCAGACGACGAGCTCGATCGTCTCGATGAGCTCACACGCGATCGCGCGGAGCCGGTCGACGTGCTCGTGCGCGTCACCCCCGGCGTCGAGGCGCACACCCACGAGTACATCGAGACGGGGACCGAGGCGTCGAAGTTCGGCTTCACGCTCACCGACGGCATCGCACTCCGCGCACTGACTCGCGTGCACGAGAGTCCTGGCCTGCGCCTCGTGGGTCTCCACTGTCACATCGGCTCGCAGATCTACCGACTCGATGCCTACGGACGCGCGATCGACCGGCTCGCCGGGCTCGCGGTCGCTGCTCGCGACGCCGGCATCCTGATCGAGGAGCTCGATCTCGGGGGAGGCCTGGGCGCTCGCTACCTCGCCGAGGACCCGGAGGTGTCGGTCGCCGAGTACGCGGCCGAGCTCCACGACGCGGTCGACCGTTCGTGGGCGGGCGCGGGCCTCGGCGCGCCGCCCCGTGTGACCGTCGAGCCGGGTCGGTCGATCGTGGCGCCCTGCGCGATCACGCTCTACCGCGTCGGGACGGTCAAGGAGATCCCGGGGATCGGGACGTACGTCGCGGTCGACGGTGGCATGAGCGACAACCCCCGCCCCGTGCTCTACGAAGCGGGGTACGAGGCGTACTTCCCGGCTCGCATCGGGGAGCGTCGGCCACGTCGCGGTGCGGTCGTCGGCAAGCACTGCGAGCAGGGCGACGTCGTCGTCGCCGGTGCCCGCCTCCCTGCCGTGGTCGAGGTCGGCGATCTCGTCGCGACCCCGACGACAGGGGCCTACGGGTACTCGATGGCCTCCAACTACAACAAGGTCCCGAGGCCGGCGGTGGTCTTCGTCCGGGAGGGCGTGCCCCGCCTCGTGGTGCGGCGCGAGGCGCCCGACGACCTCCTCCGATTGGACGTGGAGTGACCGGGCGCCAGAGTGGGAGAATCGTCGCATCATGAGTCCGAAGCGCGGTCCGGTCCGGGTGGGCCTCCTGGGGTGCGGCAACGTCGGGGCGATGCTCGTGCGGCTCGTCGACGACCACGCCGACGTCCTCACGGCGCGCGCCGGTGTGCCGATCGAGATCGTCAAGGTCGCGGTCCGCGACACGACCAAGGAGCGCGACGTCAAGCTCGCGCCCGAGGTGTTCACCGACGACAGCGCCTCCGTGGTGACCGATCCCGCCGTCGACGTCATCGTCGAGATGATCGGAGGCCTGGAACCGGCGCGCTCGCTGATCGTCGAGGCACTGCGCGCGGGCAAGCCCGTCGTCACCGCCAACAAGGAGCTGATCGCCCGTCACGGGCCCGAGCTGTTCGCGATCGCGGCCGACGCTGGTGTCGACCTGCTGTTCGAAGCGAGCGTCGCGGGCGGGATCCCGCTCATCCGGCCGCTGCGCGAGTCGCTCGCGGGCGACCGCATCCATCGTGTGTTGGGCATCGTGAACGGCACGACCAACTACATCCTCACCCGCATGGCCGAAGCGGGGTCCTCGTTCGAGGACGCGCTCGCGGAGGCTCAGCGACTGGGCTACGCAGAACCCGACCCGACCGCTGATGTCGAAGGGTACGACGCCGCGTCGAAGGCCGCGATCATCGCGTCGATCGCGTTCGGTGCGCGGGTCGGGCCCGACGACGTGTACTGCGAGGGAATCACCGGGATCACGTCGGACGACATCGAGTCGGCCGCAGCCCTGGGGTACGTCGTGAAGCTGCTCGCGGTCGCGGAGGAGCTCGAGGGCGAGGTCGCGGTACGGGTGCACCCGGCGATGGTCCCCGTGCACCATCCGCTCGCGTCCGTGCGCGAGTCGTTCAACGCGGTGTTCATCGAGGGCGAGGCTGTCGGCGAGCTCATGCTCTACGGCCGCGGTGCAGGTGCCGGCCCCACGTCGTCGGCACTGCTCGGCGATCTCGTCGATGCCGTGAAGAACCTCGTGTCGGGGGCGAAGGGCGCCACCATCGGGGAGCTCGTCGAACGGCCGGTGCGCGCCATTGCGGAGACGGAATCTCAGTTCTACCTGCTGCTCGAGGTCGCCGACCGCCCCGGCGTGCTGGCCGCGATCGCGGGTGAGTTCGGCGCGCACGGCGTCTCGATCCAGTCGATGGAGCAGCGCGGGATCGGCGAGGACGCGCGCCTCATCTTCATCACCCACCGGGCCCGCGAGGCCGATCTGCGCGCGACGCTCGAACGCCTGCGCGGGGTCGAGCCCGTTCACCGGGTGGGTTCCGTGTTGCGCGTGGTCGGCGGCACGGGGTGATGTCCGCACCCGGCTGGCCCGGCATCATCGAGGCGTACCGCGAGCACCTGCCCGTCACCGCCGCCACCCCCGTCATCACGCTCCTCGAGGGCGCGACACCGCTGCTCGACGCGCCGCGCCTCACCGCGCGTGCCAGCGTCGCGCGCGTGCTGCTCAAGGTGGAGGGCGCGCTTCCCACCGGGTCGTTCAAGGACCGCGGCATGACGATGGCGGTCTCGAAGGCCGTCGAACGCGGCGCGAAGGCGGTGATCTGCGCGTCGACGGGCAACACGTCGGCGTCGGCTGCGGCGTACGCGGCGCGGGCCGGGATCATCTGTGCGGTCGTGCTCCCGGCCGGTCAGATCGCGCTCGGGAAGCTCGCGCAGGCGCTCATCCACGGCGCACGCGTCGTCGCGGTGCCCGACAACTTCGACGTCGCGCTCGAGATCGTCCGCGAGCTCGGAGAGCGCCCGGGCATCGAGGTGGTCAACTCGATCAACCAGTCCCGCATCGAAGGTCAGAAGACCGCCGCCTTCGAGATCGTCGACGTGCTCGGTGATGCCCCGACCGTCCACTGCATCCCGGTGGGAAACGCCGGCAACATCACGGCGTATTGGAAGGGTTACGGCGAGTATCGGGAGCTCGGTCGTTCGACGCGTGCGCCGCGGATGCTCGGGTGGCAGGCCGCAGGTGCGGCGCCGATCGTGCGGGGCGAGCCGATCCGGTATCCCGAGACGATCGCCACCGCGATCCAGATCGGCAACCCGGCGTCGTGGAAGCAGGCCG
>JBBDWT010000086.1:0-4939 GCA_040902705.1 Acidimicrobiia bacterium
GTGGGGGCGCACCGGGGCCGCGGTGCGGGCCCTGCGGCCGCGGTCGAGCCCTTGGGGCGAGCGGTCGCCGCGCTCGGCGATGTCCGCTGGCTCGCCGAGATCGGTGTCGGGACGGTGCACGTCGCGGCGGACTCCGAGGACGCGCTTGCTCGAGCGCGTGAGGAGGCGACGCGCGCCGGGGGATGGATGCTGCGCGAGGCCGGCGCGCCGGGGCTCGACGGGTTCGGCATCGAGCTCCCGAACCGCGCGCTCATGGCCCGCGTGCGCGACGCGTTCGATCCCGATGCGAAGCTCGCGCCCGGCCGGCTGCCCTTCGGGCCTCGAGCCGCACCTCGACGTCGAGCAGAGGGTGAGACCTCGTGAGCGCGCCGGCCGAGCGCGACGTGCCTCAGCCTCTCCTCGACCGTCATCTCGACCTCGACGAGGATGCGCTCGTCTCCTGCGTCGCGTGCGGGCTGTGCCTGCCGCACTGTCCGACCTACCGCGTCACGGGCTTCGAGATCGCCTCGCCGCGCGGGCGCATCGCGGCGATGCGGGCAGTCCAGCTCGACGAGGCCGCGTGGAGTGGCGAGTTCGCGGAGGCGATGGAGGCGTGCGTGCAGTGCCGCGCGTGCGAGGCCGCCTGCCCGTCGTCGGTCCCGTTCGGGCTGCTGATGGAAGGGACTCGCGCCGCACTCCACGACGCGCCGCCACGCCGTGTGCCGTGGCGACGCCGCATCGCGGAATGGGCCGGGTACCGGGTGATCCTCCCGCATCGCCGTCTCCTCGTCGCGCTCACGTGGCTGCTGCTCGTCGCGCAGCGGCTCCACGTCGTGCCGCGCCGGTTCGGCATCCCGCGCCTGCACGCCCGTTCGTTGGCGCGCCGCGTGCAGGTCCCCGATGTCGATCGTCCCGATGCCGTGCTCTTCACCGGCTGCGTCATGGACGCCTGGCAGCGCGACGTGCACCGCGCCGCGGTGAGGGTCATGCAGGCGACGGGCGCGACGGTCGGGATCTCCGGGCGGGGCGGCGCCTGCTGCGGTGCGCTCCACGAGCACGCCGGCCGAACCGACGAGGCGCACGCGCTGGCCGCACGTGTCATCGCGTCGATGCCGGCCGACGCAGTGGTCGTCGTCGACAGCGCGGGGTGCGGTGCCGCGATGAAGGACTACGGCCGGTGGCTCGGGACGGATGAGGCCCGAGCGTTCGCCGCGCGCGTGCGCGACTTCTCGGAATGGCTCTGCGGGCAGGGAGTGCCGGTCATGTATCCGACCGGCCGCCGGGTCGTCGTCCAGGACCCGTGCCACCTCCGCAACGTGCAGGGCAGCGCGGGTGCGGTGCGCACCGCGCTCGTGGGCGCCTACGAGCTCGTCGACACCGACGACGACGGGCTCTGCTGTGGGGCCGGTGGCGCGTACTCCGTGACCCAGGCCGGCCTCTCCGGCGAGATCCGCGAGCGGAAGGCCGCGGCGATCCGTGACGCGGCCGGTGACGCCCCGGCGCTGGTGGCGTCCGCGAACCCGGGGTGCGCGATGCACCTCGCGGCGGCCGGGCTCGACGTCGCCCACCCTGCCGAGCTGCTCGCCGACGCGCTGCGCACGCCCGACGCCACCACAACGCCCGATGACCGGAAGGATGCAGTGTGACCGCAGACCTCGATGACGTGCTCCAGCAGCTCCAGGCGGTCGAGGAGCGGCTGCGCGAGCTCGCCTACGACCGCCTCCGGGTCGCGGCCGAGGACGGCGATGCCGACGCGGCCGCGGAGGAGAAGAAGATCCTCACCGCGCGGCGCGCCATCGAGCGCGCGATCAACGCCCTCGGCGGCGCCCCCCGAGACTTCGACTGACGCTCGCCCGGAGGCCTCGGTGATGGGGGATCAGGGATGGGGTCGTCGGCCGTTGAGGCGGTCGATGAGCTCGCGGAGGCGGGGCCAGCCGTGACGGTCGAACCAGAGCGCGACCCGCTCGAGCTCGATGCGGTCGGTGTCCGCGACCTCGGCCGCCGTGGGGTCGATCCGCTCGATCGACCCGCGCCGGATGATGTCGGCAAACTCCTCCGAGAGTGCAGCCAGCGTCGCGTCGTCGGGGGCGTGCTGGACGCGCAGCACGAGGCGGCCGTCGACGAACCGCTGAGAGTGGTAGTTCGCGAAGAACCCGGTCACCTCGTCGACCGCGACCTGGACGTCGTCGGTCACCTTCACGAGGCACAGGTCGTGCTCCGAGACGTAGCCGCGGTCGAGCAGCTCTCCGCGCACGAAGGCCGCCCACGACGACCAGTAGGTGCCGCCGGGGACGTCGAGCAGCACGACCGGGCCCGGTTGGGCCTTGCCCGTCTGCATCAGGGTCAAGAGCTCGAACGCCTCGTCGAGCGTGCCGTAGCCGCCGGGGAGCAGCACGAACCCGTCGGCTTCCTTGATGAAGGACAGCTTGCGCGTGAAGAAGTACCGGAAGATCACGAGCTTCGGGTCGCCGGAGAGGAACTGGCTCGTCGACGCCTCGAACGGCAGCCGGATGCTCACGCCGAACGCGTTGTCGGGCCCGGCGCCCTCGATGCCGGCCTCCATGATCCCCGGGCCGGCGCCCGTGATGACCATCCACTCGCGCGCGGCCATGGCGGCGGCCAGCGCGCGCGCCTGCGCGTAGAGCGGGTCGTCGGGCTCGGTGCGCGCCGACCCGAAGATGGCCACCTTCCTCGAGTCGCGGTACGGGTCGAAGATCTTGAAGGCGTACCGCATCTCCTTCACCGCGGCGTTGGCGATCTTGAGGTCACCACGGTCGGCGCGGTCGCGGGCCAGCCGCAGCGCGGTGGCGATCAGCTCGAAGACGAGATCCTTGTTCGGCACGTCGGCGCCGGCCGCGTCGAGCAGCGCCGCGACGGCCGTGTCGAGGTCGGGGTCGCCGCTGCGGTAGCGCGGCAGCCTCACGAGAGGATCGGCGCCGCCAGGCCCGCCAGGGACTGCTCGGGTCGCGCCCCGAGGTGAGCGATGACCTCAGACGCCGCGAGCGCGCCGAGGCGACCGCACGTCCCGAGGTCGTAGCCGTGGGTCAGGCCGTAGAGGAAGCCGGCGGCGTAGAGGTCACCGGCACCGGTGGTGTCGACGACCGAGCTGCCGACCGGATGCGCGTCGATCACGTGGACGTCGTCACCACTGATCACGACGGAGCCCTTGGCGCTGCGGGTCAGCGCGGCGATCTCGCAGTGGTGCAGCACGCTCTGTAGCGCGTCGTCGAACGTGTGGACCTCGTAGAGCGAGCAGATCTCCGACTCGTTCGCGAAGAGGACGTCGACGTCGTGCTCGACGAGTGCGCGGAAGTCGTCGCGGTGGCGCTCGACGCAGAAGCCGTCGGAGAGCGACAGCGCGACGCGTCGGCCCGCCTCGTGCGCCAGGCGTGCCGCGTGACGGAACGCCTCCTTGGCCGACGGCTGGTCGAAGAGGTATCCCTCGAGGTAGGTCACCTGCGCCTCGGCGACGAGGTGCGGGGTGACGTCCGCGGGGCCGATCTCCGACGCGGCACCGAGAAAGGTGTTCAACGTCCGTTCGGCGTCGGGGGTGACGACGATCAGGCACCGGCCGCTCGGCATGCCCTCGGTCGCGGCCGGCGTCTCGAACCGCACGCCCGCCGACCGGATGTCGTGCGCGAACACCTGACCCAGCTGGTCGTCGCGAACCCGGCCGACGAACGCGGCCGTGCCCCCGAGCGACGCGATGCCGACCACCGTGTTCGCGGCCGAGCCGCCGGAGACCTCGATCGCGGGGCCCATCGCGGCGTAGAGGTCCTCGGCGCGCTCGGTGTCGATCAGTGCCATCGCACCGCGCACGAGCCCGTGGTCGTCGAGGAACGCGTCTCCCTCGTGGCTGAGCACGTCGACGAGCGCGTTGCCGATCGCGACGACGTCGAGCGTCGTCGGCGCGGCCGTCGTGCCGGCGCTCATCCGGCCGACGCCCGGGAGTGGAGCGTGACCGGGGTGACGCCCACCGGGGGAGCGGCGTCGGGGAGGGGTCGCAGGCGCCGCCCGACGGTGGTCGTGCGGCCGTAGAGCGTCGTGCGCTGCTCGAGCGGGCGCCCGAGCGGAGCGACGATCTCGGCGAAGCTCTCGTCGTCGAGCTCCTGGCCGTGGCTCGCGCCGGCCGCACGCGAGATGTTCTCGTCCATGAGCGTTCCTCCCAGGTCGTTGGCGCCGGCGCGCAGCACCTGGCGCGCGCCGTCGATGCCGGTCTTGACCCACGACACCTGGATGTTGTCGATCCAGCCGCGATACGCGATTCGGCCGACCGCGTGCATCAGCAGCACCTCGCGGAAGGTCGGCCCGCGCCGGGCGCGGCCCTGCAGGAAGATCGGGGTGGCCATGTGCACGAAGGGCAGCGGCACGAACTCCGTGAAGCCGCCCGTCTCCTTCTGGAGCGTTCGGGTGCGGACGAGGTGGCGCGCGACGTGCACCGGCCGCTCCACGGTCCCGAACATGATCGTGACGTTGGAGCGCAGACCGACCTCGTGCGCGGTGCGATGCGCGTCGAGCCACTCCTCGGTGGTGACCTTGTCGGGGCAGATGATGGCGCGGACGTCGTCGTCGAGGATCTCCGCGGCCGTGCCCGGCAGCGTGGAGAGGCCCGCCGCCGCGAGCCGGGCGAGGTACTCGGCCAGCGGCATGTCGAGCCGGCGCGCGCCTTCCGTCACCTCGAGCGCGGTGAACCCGTGGATGTGGATCTGGGGCGCGACCTCGCGGACGGCCCGGGCGACCGCGACGTAGTAGTCGCCGTCGAAGTCGGGGTGGATGCCCCCTTGGAGGCAGACCTCCGTGGCGCCGCAGTCGACGGCTTCGAGGACGCGGTGCTGGATCTCCTCCACGTCGAGGAGGTACGGCGCGCCGCGCAGGTTCAGCGACTGCGGTCCCTTCGAGAACGCACAGAACCGGCACTTGAAGGTGCACACGTTCGTGTAGTTGATGTTGCGGTTCCGGA
>JBBDWT010000087.1:0-2081 GCA_040902705.1 Acidimicrobiia bacterium
CGCCGCGACGCCGGCGGCGACGCCGGCGGGCCGCGGCCCGGCGCCCGCCGCTCGTCCGGCCGCCCGGGTCGCCGCGAGTCGTCACCGCGGCAGCGTACCGGTGCGCCGGGCCCGAGCCCCGTCGTCCGCGTCGCGGCGCCGGCCGATCAGGCCATGCGCGTGAGCTCGACGCTGACGTGCATCGCGGGGGTCGAGCCCCCACCGTGCACGACCCCCTTGAGCGGCGCCACGTCGCCGTACTCCCGACCCTTGGCCACGACGACGTGCCGCTCCCCCACTGCCGCGCGCTCGACGGCCGTCCCGGACGGCACGTCGGAGCCGCCGACCGTGGTCGCCGCCGAGGTGGGATCGGACGGGCACCACTCGCCGACCCAGGCCTCCAGCCACGCGTGGCTCTGGCCCTCGTGCGTCGAGCCGAGCTCGCTGCCCTCGTCCGGGAACAGGTACCCGGACGCGTACCGTGCCGGGATCCCGACCCCGCGCAGGAGCGCGAGGCCCAGGTGCGCGAAGTCCTGGCACACGCCCTGGCGGTGCTCGAGCACCTCCGCCGCGGTCGTCGTCACGTCGGTCGAGCCGGGCGTGTACCGCAGCTCGTCGCCCAGCCAGGCGACGATGGCATCGACGGCCATCGCCGGGCGCGAGAGCGCGGCGAAGATCCGCGCGAGCTCCGCGACGTCGCCGACGACCGCCGTCGCCGGGCTCGGTGCGAGGTACTCGCAGAATCGGTCGGTGACCGCATCGGTTCGCAGGTCGTCCCAGCTCATGTCGGGATGCGGACGCACGTCGGAGGGGGCGGTCTCGACCAGCGAGTGGCCGGTCACCACGAGGTCGCGGTGCGGCTGGTGCAGGTCGAACGCGTGCACGCGCGTCCCCCAGTAGTCGCGGTAGCGAAAGAGCGTCGCGCGTGGCGCGACCTCGACCCGGTGCTCGAGCGTGAACTGGCTCGTCGTGTCGAGCGGCGAGATGCGCACCTCGTTGTAGGAGGTGTGCACGGTCTCTCGGTACTCGAACGCGGTGCGGTGCATGACACGCAGCCGCCAGGGCATCTCAGGCGCTCCATTCGATGACACGCGTCTCGCGGAAGTAGCGCTCGGCGAGCGCGTCGTGGACCTCCTGGCAGCCGTCCTCGACCTGGGTGAGGAGGCGGGGCAGCGTGGCGAGCACCTCGTCGCCGCGGAGGAACTCGAGCGCCGCGCAGAGACGACCCGCGCGGCGCTTGGCCTCGTCGTCGACCCCGCTCCGGTCGGCGCGCGGGTCGATCTCCGCGAGGCAGCGCTCGGCGATCGACAGCGCGCAGTAGATCGAACGCGGGAAGAGGCGGTCGAGCACGAGGAACTCGACGGCCTTCTCGCTGTCGACACCCCGGCGGTAGGTGCGCAGGTACGCCTCGTGGGCAGAGCAGGAGCGGAGGGTCGTGGTCCATCCGCCGCCTCCGCCGGCAGCTTCGGCACAGCGCGCCGCGAGCAGCCGCGCGGTCATGTCGGCCCGCTCGAGGCTCCGTCCGAGGACGAGGAAGCGGAAGCCGTCGTCGCGGCTCATGGTCGCGTCGACGAGGCCCCCGACGGCCGCGACCCGATCCTTGACCCATCGGAAGAGGTCGTGGCGACCCGAGCCCGCGAGCGTCGCCGCGCGCAGGCGCCGTGGGAGCTCTTGGTGCATCGAGTTGACGGTCTCCCAGATCTCCGACGACAGCGCTTCGCGCGCGCCTCGCGCATTCGCCCACGCGCTCGCGACGGACGCCGTGACCGATCCGGGGAAGCTCGTGTCCTGCGTGAGCATCGCGGTGACGCTCGCCGCCGTCATCTCACCGTGGAGGCTGTCGACGTCGACGCCCATCGCGCCGAGCAGCGCGCTGCACACCTCGCGCTCGTCGACGTAGCGATCCTCGACGAGCAGGTGGTAGTGCACGTCGAGGAGACGCGCCGTGCCCTCGGCGCGCTCGATGTACCGGCCGATCCAGTAGAGCGACTCGGCGATCCGGCTCAGCACGGCGCGCTCACTGCTGCTGCTCCTGCTGCATGGCCGGTCCGACGACGGGCGTGTGCGCGGAGGGCAGCGATGCGGTGGTCGCGTCCGCGGCC
>JBBDWT010000087.1:2091-4875 GCA_040902705.1 Acidimicrobiia bacterium
GGGGGGCCGCCCCACGTCTCGCCGCGCTCTCCCGGCGCGGCGAGCACCCACGTGTCCTTCGAGCCCCCACCCTGGCTGGAGTTCACGACGAGGCTCCCCTTCGGCAGCGCGACCCGGGTCAGCCCGCCGGGCACGACCCACACGTCGCGGCCGTCGTGCACCGCGAACGGACGCAGGTCGACGTGCCGGGGCGCGACCACCCCGTCGTCGACGAACGTCGGCGCGGTCGACAGCGCGACGGGCTCCTGGGCGATCCAACGGCGCGGATCCGCCAGCACCTCGCCGCGGAGGCGGAGGAGCGTGGCCTCGTCGGCGCTCGGGCCGATGACGAGCCCGTGCCCGCCCGAGCCGTCGACCGGCTTGAAGACGAGCCGGTCCATGCGCTCCAGGACCCAGGCCAGGCGATCGGGGTCTTCGAGGCGGTACGTCTCGACGTTGTCGAGGATCGGCTCCTCGTCGAGGTAGTAGTCGATCATGGCGGGCACGTAGGGGTACACGGCCTTGTCGTCGGCGACACCGTTGCCGGGGGCGTTCGCGATCGTCACGTTGCCCGCGCGCGCGGCGTTGAGCATCCCCGCGCAGCCGATGACGGAGTCGGGCCGGAAGTGCAGCGGGTCGAGGAAGTCGTCGTCGATCCGCCGGTACACCACGTCGACGCGGGTCTCTCCGTACGTCGAGCGCATGAAGACGCGCTGGTCGCGGCACACGAGGTCGCGCCCCTCGACGAGCTCGACGCCCATCGTGCGGGCGAGGAACGAATGCTCGAAGTACGCGGCGTTGTGCACCCCGGGCGTCAGCACGACGACGATGGGATCGTCGACGCCGCTCGGAGCCGTCGCCCGCAGCGCCTCCAGGAGGTGGTGCCCGTAGTCGGCGACTCGCCGCACCCGGTGGCTCGCGAAGAGCTCGGGGAACACGTGCGTCATGGCGCGCCGGTTCTCGACGACGTAGGAGATCCCCGACGGCGTCCGCAGGTTGTCCTCGAGCACGCGGTACGCACCGTCCGCCCCGCGCACGAGATCGATGCCCGCCACGTGCACGCGAACGCCACCGGCGGGCTCGAGCCCGGCCACCGCCCGGTGGAAGTGCGGCGACGTCGCGACGAGCCGGCGCGGCACCACGCCGTCGGCGAGGATCTCCCCCCGGCCGTAGACGTCGGCGAGGAAGGCCTCGAGGACACGCACCCGCTGCCGGACCCCCGACTCGATCACCGCCCAGTCGTCCGCAGCGATCACGCGCGGGATCAGGTCGAGGGGGAACGGCCGTTCCTCGCCCGAGAGCGCGAACGTGATCCCCTGGTCGCGAAACGCCTGGTCACGTTGGACGCAGCGGGCATCGAAGTCGTCGCGCGTCAGCAGCTGCAGCGCCTCGTGGAGCGCTTCGGTCTGCCGGTGCGGCACCCCCGACGCCTCGTACATCTCGTCGCGGGCCCCGGGAGCCGGTGCATAGCCGTCCAGCAGATCGCCCACCGCCCGGATTCCATCGCGCGAAGGTTTCACGGCTGTTTCGTCCCCGTGACACTCCGGGGCTCCGACCTTCGCGCGAGCATGGCGCCATGACCGGCGGGCCTCCCCCGCACGACGACGAGCTCCCGCTCGAGCTCGGTGCCGTCTCGAACGGAGAGACGGTGCCCGTCGCGCCGTCTCCGGTCCTGCGCGAGACCGCCCGCCGCGCCCGCGAGCTGATCGACCACCAGGCGCGCCGTCGGGGAATGCCCCGCCGCGACTTCCTCCGCACCACGATGGCCGCGGCCGCGGTCCTCCTGACGCTCGACGCGTGCAGCAGCGAGTCGAGCGGCGGCCGCTCCGGCGGGACGTTGCGCGTCCCGGAGGACGCGACGGTCGACCCGGAGGCGGCGCGCGAAGCGCTCGGCGGTGACGAGTTCGTCATGGACGTGCAGACGCACTTCCTCGACCTCGACCCGGCACAGTTCGCGGATCCCGGCTTCCCGCAGTCGTCCTGCGGCGCAAGCGATCCGCGCCTCTGCTACTCGATCGACGCGTACCTCGAGGAGCTCTTCCTGCGCAGCGACACGAGCATCGCCGTCATCAGCGCGATCCCCGCCGCGGGCGACGACGGGCCGCTCGCTCCCGAGCGGATGGACGAGGCCCGGCGCGCGGCCGACGCGCTGTGCGGCGACGGCCGGGTGCTGATGCACGGGCAGGCGATCCCGCAGATCGGCGCGCTCGATCAGCGCCTCGACGACATGGACGCGCTCGTCGAGCGGTACCCGATCAGCTCGTGGAAGGTGTACACGCACACGCCGGGCCCGGGCTGGTTCCTCGACGACCACGACCCGGCTTCACCCCAGGTCGGCCAGGCCTTCCTCGACCGCGTGCGCGCCAGCGGAGTGACGACCGTGTCGGTACACAAGGGGCTCTCCGGGAACGACGCGCACGCGTCGCCCGTCGACATCGGTCCGGCCGCGGCGGCCAACCGTGACGTGAGGTTCGTCGTCTACCACTCCGGCTACGAGAGCGCCGGCCGCGAGGGTCCGTACTCGCCGGCAGGCGGCGGCGTCGATCGCCTGCTCTCGTCGCTCGAGGCGTCCGGCATCGGCCCGGGCGAGAACGTGTACGCGGAGCTCGGGTCGACGTGGTTCCTCACCATGCGCGACCCCGACCAGGCCGCCCACGTCCTCGGCAAGCTCCTGCGCGCGCTCGGCCCCGACCGCATCGTCTGGGGCACCGACTCGATCTGGTATGGATCGCCGCAGCGCCAGATCGAGGCGTTCCGCGCGTTCGAGATCACGCCGGAGTACCAGGAGCGCTTCGGCTATCCCGC
>JBBDWT010000088.1:0-4820 GCA_040902705.1 Acidimicrobiia bacterium
CGACGACGTACGTGTAGACCTTCGCGTCGACGAGCACCTCCTTCTCGTAGTGGCTGCCGCAGAGGCCACGCCACTGCCCGGCGCCACCGGAGTCGGTGCGGTAGTCGCGGCACCACTGGCGGTGTGGGAACAGGCTCTCGTTGATCTCGGCGGTCGCCTTCCACAGGTTGCCGAAGCTCGCGGCCTGCGCGCCCCACGCGTCCATGCCCTTCGCGGCGTTGCACCAGCCGGCGTACACCTCGGCCGAGTGGTCGGTGAACTGCGCGCCGGTGCGCGGGTCGGTGCCGACGATGATCGTCGGGATGCCCGTCTTGTAGGTCTGGGGGACGGCCTTGTCGGGCAGCACGTCCTGCATCGCAAGCGCGATCACCTCGCCGACGTCGGCGCCGGGGTGGTGCGTGCCCGCGCTCACCGGACGGCCCGGGTGCGGGTTGAGCACGCAGCCCGTCGGGACGACGAGCTTGATCTGGTCGAAGAACCCCTCGTTCTTGGGGATCTCCGGGTCCATCATCGCGGCGATCTGGCCGATCGTGTACCCGCGCGTGTTGCCGAACGTCGACCACGCCTGGAGCTCCTGGCGCGTGTCGCTGCCGGTGAAGTCGATCGTGAGGCTCTCGCCCTCGACGGTGATCTTGACGTGCAGGTGGACGTCGGGGTTCCCGAGCGGGTCGTGGTCGACGTACGCGTCGGCCTCGTAGACGCCGTCGGGCCACGCCGACACCTCCTCGCGGAAGCGGTTCGCGGCGTAGTCGATCATCGAGTCGACGCTCTCGTCGACGATGCGCGCGCCGTATCGTTCGATGACCTCGGTCAGGCGCTGCGTCGCGAGCTGCGCGGCGCCGATCTGCGCGCGCAGGTCGCCGATGTATCCGGGGATCCGGTTGTTCGTCGCGAGCGCGTACAGCACGTCGCGCCGCTCCTCGCCGCGGTCGATGACCTTCACGACCGGCCAGCGCACGCCCTCACCCCAGATGTCGCCGGCGGTGACGTTGTACCCACCCGGCACGCCACCGCCGGTGTCGCCGTGGTGGCACTGGATGCTCGAGATCAGCGCCATGCGGCGCTCGACCGAGCCGTCCGGCTGCGCGAAGTCGGCGAACACGGGAGCGAACACGTTGTAGTCGGGGAGGTGCCCGCCGCCGTGGTACGGGTCGTTGGCGACGAACACGTCGCCCTCGCGGAACTCGTCGGCGCCGAGGAAGTCGAGCGCGAAGCGCACGGGGAGCGTCGACGTGAGCATGAACTGCGGGATGCCGACCGACAGCGCAGCCAGGCGGCCGCGGGCGTCGAGGATCGTGGCGTTGCGCTCGTTCGACTGGTTGAGGATGGGCGTGGTGGCGGTGCGCGAGACGTAGGTGGCCATCTCGAAGCAGATGGTCTCCATCGCGCCCCGCACGACCTCGGCGGTCACCGGGTCGACCGTGGGGGCCTCGCTGTTGCGACCCCGGCTCTGAGCCAGCTCGACGAGATCGACCTGCATGGATCCCCCTCCTCGGCGTCGCGAAACCTGACGCTCGTGTCACACATTAGTGGGCGAGGGCCCGGTTCGCCGCGGTGCGCTGCACCGCGACGGGGTCTGCTCAGCGTACCGATGCATGAAGGCCGGGGGGAGCGTCGCCTCCGTGGACGCCCAGGCTTGTGATCCCGCGACGGGACGACTGACGCGCCGCGCCGGATAGCGTCCGCAGCCATGTCCGACATCCGAGGCATCTCCGGCTGGGCGCGCGCCGAACCCGATCGCGTCGCCTTCGTCTGCGGTGACACGACCACGACCTACGGCGAGCTCGATGCCAGGACGACTCGGCTCGCGCGCGCGTTCGCCGACCTGGGCGTCGGCGCGGGCGATCGGGTCGCGATCATGGTCCCGAACTGCACCGAGTTCTTCGAGGCGTGGGCCGCGGCGAGCAAGGCCGGCGCGTCGGTGGTTCCCGTGAACTGGCATCTCAAGGCCGACGAGCTCGCGTATCTCCTCGATGACTCCGACGCGCGCCTGCTCGTCAGCCACGTCGACCTGGCCGACCACTATGAGCCCGCGCTCGCCACCACCACGGGGTGCGCGCGGCTCGTGGTCGGCGACACCTACGAGCGCGCGATCGACGCGGTTCCCGCGAGCGTCGCCCCGATCGAGGTCGGTGCGCTCGCGTCGCCCGTCTTCTACACCTCGGGCACGACCGGGCGTCCGAAGGGGGTCGTCCACGGCGTGCCCGACCCCGAGGCGTCGGCGCGCAACATGGAGGGTCAGCTGATGCTGTGGGGCTGGACGCCCGACGACGTCTACCTGCTCTCCGGCCCGGCGTACCACGCGGGCCCCGGCGGCTTCGCGATGGCCGCGCTGTACGTCGGCGCGCCGACCGTCGTGCTCCCGCAGTTCGACGCGCTCGAGTGGCTCCGGCTCGTCGACCGCCACCGCGTGACCTGCAGCTTCATGGTCCCGGCGCACTTCATCCGCATCCTCGAGGTCGACCCTGCCGAGCGGGCAGCCCTCGACCACTCCACGCTGCGCCTGATCGTGCATGCCGGTGCACCGTGCCCCGTGCCCGTCAAGCGCGGCATCATCGAGGCGCTCGCGCCCGCCGAGGTCGCGGAGCTCTACGGCATGAGCGAAGGTGGCGCGACGCGCATCTCGATGGCCGAATGGCTCGACCGCCCCGGAAGCGTGGGCACGCCGTGGCCCGGTGTCGAGGTCCGGATCCTCGACGACGACCGCGCGCCCGTCGCCACGGGCGAGACCGGCGTCATCTACGTCCGTCCGCCGGGAGGAGTGGGCTTCAGGTACCACGACGACCCCGACAAGACCGCGGAGGCGTGGGCCGACGACGCGTTCACCGTCGGCGACGTGGGTCATCTCGACGCCGACGGCTACCTCTTCCTGACCGACCGCAAGTCGGACATGGTGATCCGCGGGGGAGTGAACGTGTACCCGCGCGAGATCGAAGAGGTGCTCTACGCGCATCCCGACGTCGTCGACTGCGCCGTGTTCGGCGTCCCCGACGACCGACTCGGTGAGCAGCTCCACGCGGTCGTCGAGACGCGCGTGCCCGTCAGCGAGGATGCCCTGCGCGCGCACTGCGTCGAGCACCTCGCCGACTTCAAGGTGCCCGCGGTGTTCGAGCTCGTCGACGAGCTCCCGCGTCAGCCCAACGGCAAGGTGCTCAAGCGCATGCTGCGTGACCGGCACTGGGTCGGCCGGGAGAGCCGCATCTAGCGGGAGCGGCGGCGGTCAGACCCCGTCGGCGGTCGTGATGACCTGGAAGACCGCGCCCTGTGGGTCGGCGACGACCGCGAAGCGGCCGACGGTCGGGATGTCCTCGGGCCCGAAGAGGAGCGCGCCTCCATTCGCCTTCACGCGCTCGACGGTGGCGTCGCAGTCGTCGACCTGGAAGTACACGCTCCAGCTCGGCGGCATCTCGCCCATCTCCGCCGTGATCTTCAGCATCCCGCCGACGGAGCGATCACCGACCTGCCACTCCGTGTACACCATGCCGGCCGAGGGGTCGGAGTCGTGCGCGCTCCATCCGAACAGCGCGGTGTAGAAGGCCTTCGCCTTCGCGGGGTCTCGGGTGGCGAGCTCGCTCCATCCCCACGCGCCCGATTCGTTGACGATCCCGGATCCGGGGTGCTGCTTCGGCTCCCACGCGGAGATCAGCGCGCCCTCGGTGTCGAGGAACACGCTGACGCGCCCGAGGTCCATCACGTCGAACGGAGGGGCGAGCACCGTCCCGCCGAGCTCGGTCACCTTGGCTGCCGCGTCGTCCGCGCTCTCGACGCACACATAGGTCCGCCACATCGGCGGCACGCCCTGCGCTCGCTCGTCGTCACCCTGGGCCATCATGCCGGCCACGTCGCTGCCCTTCAGCCGGGGCGTCACGTAGAAGCCGGTCTCCTCGCCGCCCTCGTCGTAGTCCCAGCCGAACAGCGTGGTGTAGAAGGTCTTGGCCGCGGCGACGTCGGTCGTCGCCAGCTCGACCCAACAGGGGGTTCCCGGCTCGTACTTCGTCACGATCGGCATGGTGCTAGCTCCCTCGGCGCTCATTCGCGCGCAGCGATCTCGTCCCTCAGAGCGTAGAGGTGCACGAGCCCGTACTGGTCCTTGGCCCGGTTCGCCGTCTCCTTGGAGAGGATGATGTCGTCGATGGCAGCGACTTTGACGACGAAGCCTCCGATGTCGAATCCCACGGCGTTGCGAGCGAGGTCGGCGAAGCCGTCCGACCCGGCTGGCCGGAACGAGATGTCGAAGTCGCCGTAGGTCGTCACGAGGTTCAACATGCTCATCCGGACGAGGAGGTCTTCGTTGCAGTCGAAGGCGACGCCTTCGGGCTCGGTCGACGTTCGGATGCGAGCATCCAGCTCGCGCAATGCGGTGCAGAGCCTGCGGAGGTTCGCGGGATCCGGGTCGGGGCAGATGTCGGTGTCGCTCGTGAACACCGGGGATCCATGGAGGGCGGCGGCGTAGCCACCGATGACGACGAAGTCGACCTGGTTGGCCGCGAGGACGCGCAACGCCGCTGCCGGCTCGAAGCGATCGAGCGTCACGCGGGCACGCGTTCGGCGCGGCGCGCCAGTCGAGCCGCCTCGACGACGGTCTGGAAGTGGCGGACCCGTTCGCGCGGCGTCAGCTGCAGCATGCGGACGATCTGACTCCGGTCGACCTCGTCGTGACGGCGGAAGCGCAGGTCGGCCTCGAGGTCGCATGCCTGGAGGATCCTCGCGAGCGAGTCGACGCGTGGGACGTCGGCACCGCGCTCCCACCGAGAGACCACGGACTGCTTGGTGCCGAGACGAGCCGCGAGCTCGGCCTGGGTGAGGCCGGCCGATGCGCG
>JBBDWT010000089.1:0-4610 GCA_040902705.1 Acidimicrobiia bacterium
TACTGGGAGGACGTCGGCACGAGCGAGGCCTACCTCCAGGCGCATGCCGACGTGCTCGACGGGCGGGTCGACGCCGAGATCAGCGGCTTCGAGGTCAGCGACGGCGTGTGGTTGGGGGAGGGGGCCGAGGTCGACCCGGCGGCGCGGATCGAGGGCCCGGTCGTGATCGGCGACAACTGCCGCATCGAGGCCGGCGCGCGCATCGGTGCGTACACCGTCCTCGGCACCGACGTCGTGGTGAAGGCCGACGCGTCGCTCGAGCGCACGATCTGCCACGACCACGTCTACATCGGGCGGTCGGCGAGCCTGCGGGGGAGCACGGTGGGTCGCTCCGCCGACCTGCGGACGCACGCGCGCCTCGAAGAGGGTGTCGTGATCGGTGACGAGTGCTTCATCGGCGAGCACGCGATCGTGAACGCCGGCGTCAAGATCTACCCGTTCAAGGCCGTCGACGCGAACGCCGTCGTGAACTCGTCGATCGTGTGGGAGAACCGCGCGGCCCGAACCGTCTTCGGCCGACGCGGCATCCGGGGACTGGCGAACGTCGATGTCACCTCAGAGGTCGCGGTGCGGGTCGCGATGGCGTACGGCACCGCGCTCAAGCGCGGCTCCGTCGTCACGACGAGTCGCGACACCAGTCGGGTGGCGCGCGCACTGAAGCGGGCGATGATCGCCGGTCTGAACCTCGCCGGCGCCAACGTCGAGGACATCGAGCTCGCCACCGTCCCGTTGACGCGCTTCCAGGTTCGCAACGGCTCCTCGCGCGGTGGCATCACCGTCCGGCTCTCCTCGGATGATCCCGACAGCGTCGAGCTGCGCTTCTTCGACGACGATGGCCGCGACATCGACGAGGGGATGCAGCGCAAGATCGAGCGGCTGCTCTACCGCGAGGACTACCGGCGCGCGTTCGCCGGTGACATCGGCGACATCGTGTTCCCGCCCCGGTCACTCGAGTTCTACACCGCGGCGCTCGAGGACTCGGTCGACGTGCTCCGGCTCCGTGAGCGCGCGTTCAAGGTCGTCCTCGACTACTCGTCGGGCGCCGCCTCGGTCGTCATGCCGAACGTGCTGGCCAAGCTCGGGGCCGAGGTGCTCGCGGTCAACCCGTACGCCAGCACCACGCTGGGGGCGACGACCGACGCCGAGGAGCATCGCCGCCGGCTCGCGGAGCTCGTCGGAGCGTCGGGCAGCGAGCTCGGCTGCGTGATCAGCCCCGACGGCGAGATCATCACCCTGATCGACGACACGGGTCGGGTGCTCACCGACACCGAGGCGCTCCTCGCGCTCGTGGTCCTGGTCTCGGAGACGGTGGAGCAGGCCTGCATCGCGCTGCCGGTGAGCGTGACCAGCGCGGCGGAGCGGCTGGCCAACGAGCGCGGCGCCGAGATCGTGTGGACGAAGCGCTCCGACGCGCACCTCATGGAGGTCGCGTCGGAGAACCACGTCGCGTTCGCGGCGTCGTCCAGCGGCGGATTCATCTGGCCCGACTTCCTCCCGGCCTACGACGCCACCGCGACCCTCGCGAAGCTTCTCGACCTGCTCGCCGACTCGGGCCGATCGCTGTCGTCGGTCGTCGACGGATTGCCACGGGTGCATCTCGTCCACGAGGAGGTGCTCACCCCGTGGGAGCGCAAGGGCGCCGTGATGCGCGAGCTGGTCGAACGCGAGAGCGAGAGCGAGCTGCTGCTGATCGACGGGGTGAAGGTGCTGCGACCCGACGGCTGGGCCCTCGTCCTCCCGGATCCCGAGCAGCCGCTCACGCACGTGTGGGCGGAAGCAGACGGCGACAACGCGGCCCGTCAGCTCGCCCAGGAGTACGCCCGTGCGATCCGTCAGGCGATGCGGTAGGTAGAGTCCCGCCCGTGGACTTCCCCGACCAGCTGCGATACAGCGCCGAGCACGAGTGGGTCGCCGTCGACGGCGGGCGGGCCCGGATCGGCATCACCGACTTCGCGCAGGACGCACTGGGAGACGTCGTCTACGTGCAGCTCCCCGAGGCCGGCGCCTCGGTGGCCGCGAACGCGTCGTGTGCGGAGGTCGAGTCGACCAAGTCGGTGTCCGACATCTTCAGCCCCGTGACGGGGACGATCGTCGAGGTCAACCCGGCCCTCGAGACGACTCCCGAGCTGCTCAACACGGCGCCGTACGAAGGCGGCTGGATCTTCATCGTCGAGATGAGCGATCCGGCGGAGCTCGACGCGCTGATGGACGCGGCGGCCTATCGCGCGCTCGTCGAAGCCTCCTGAGCCGGCTCGATCGTCCCGTGACGGACGCTCGTCCCGGCCGGCCCCTTCGGCGGCCACCGGGATCGTTGAAGGCCCCCCGGAGCGTCGGTACCCTCGCAGGATGAGGTGCCGGCAGTGCGGCCACGAGAACGCCGCGAGCGCCAACTACTGCTCGTCCTGTGGTCAACCGCTGCCCGGGACGGCGGGTGCGGGCAACCGCGAGGACGACACGACGGTCTCGCTCGCGCTCATCGAGGACCGAGAGGTGCTCTCGGCCGAGCTCGGGGACGTGCTCGACGGCCTGGCGGAGGGGCTGGGGATGCTCGTCGTCCGCCGCGGGCCGAATGCCGGGAGCACGTTCGTCCTCGAGAACACCGAGACGACGGTCGGCCGGCATCCCGACTCCGACATCTTCCTCGACGACGTGACCGTCTCGCGTCGCCACGCCGTCGTCACGCGAACCAACGGAGGCTACGACGTCGCCGACGTCGGGTCGCTCAACGGCACGTACGTCGATCACGAGCGGATCGAACGCGCGACGTTGCACGACATGCAGGAGCTCCAGGTGGGGCGCTTCGTGCTGACCTTCGTCGTCGGGGGCTCATCGGCCGGGGGCTCCGGAGCGTCGGGGTGAGCACCGGCGAGACGGGCTCTGCCCGGCCGCCGGACGAGGCGCCGCTTGCGGTGCCGACCAGTGGAGACGGCGAGACGGGCTCTGCCCGGGCGCCGACCAGTGGAGCCGAGGCGCCGCTCCCCGACGGCGGGTCGCATCTCTCGATCGGGGAGGTCCTCGAGGAGCTCCGGGGCGAGTTCCCCGACGTCACCATCTCCAAGATCCGGTTCCTCGAGGGCCAGGGCCTGATCGACCCGGAGCGGACGCCATCGGGCTACCGGAAGTTCTCGAACGGCGATCTCGACCGGCTGCGGTGGATCCTCCTCCAGCAGCGCGACCACTTCCTTCCGCTGCGTGTCATCAAGGACCGCCTCGACACGTTCGGGAACACGGGGGCACCACCGTTCGAACCCGCCCCGGCGCCGTCGATGACGCGCCCGGCCGCGCCACCGCTGCCGTTCGAAGAGGTGATCGTGCGCACCGACGAGGAGCCCGACGACCTCGGCGAGATCGGCGAGGAGCACGCGCCCAGCGACGACGAGCTCACCCGCTCCGACCTGCTCGAGACGAGCGGGCTCACCGACGTGCAGCTGGACGAGCTCGAGGACCACGGTCTGATCACCCCCGTCGCGGGATCGGGCGAGCGCGCGGTCTACGACGAGGACTCCCTCGACATCGCGGGCATGGCCGCCGGGTTCCACGCCCGCGGGATCGAGGCGCGCCACCTCAAGATGTACAAGCACTTCTCGGAGCGAGAGGCGGCGCTGTTCGCGCAGGTCCTGCTCCCGTACCTCCGTCAGCGGAACCCCTCGGCCCGGGCCCGGCTCGAAGGGGAGCTCGAGGAGCTCACGCGCCTCGGGCGGCGCCTCCGGACCGCGACGCTGCGCCAGGCGTTGCGGGCCGAGCTCCACGAGTGACGGTCGACGCCCGGGTCCTCCTCGACCGGGACGACCTCGACGCGCGGGTGCAGCGCCTGGCCGGGGAGATCACCGCGGCGCACCCCGACGGCGTCGTGCTGATCGCGGTGCTCAAGGGGGCCCTCGTCTTCGCGGCCGACCTGGCGCGGGCGATCACCGGCACGCCGCTCGTGCTCGACTTCCTCGCGATCTCCCGGTACGCGCCCGACTCCGGTCGGGTCCGGATCCTGAAGGACGTCGACGTGGAGATCGCCGACCGCGACGTCGTGATGGTCGAGGACCTCGTGGACACCGGGTTGACGCTCGCGTACCTGCTCGGCCACGTCCGCGACCGCGGGGCGCGCTCGGTCGAGGTGTGCACGTTGCTCGACCGGGCCGAGCGCCGCATCGTGCCGACCGAGGTGCACTACGTCGGCGAACGGGTCGCGGCCGACGCCTTCGTGGTCGGGTACGGCCTGCACGTGGGGGAGCGGTACCGCAACCTCCCGTTCGTGCTCCAGGTCGACCGCGCCGGGCTCGCGGCCGACCCGACAGGGTGCCTCGAGTGGTACGGGGCAGCAGTGCCGACGCGGGGCGCGACCCGTGCGGATTCCGGCGCATCTCGGGGGCGCCGCCCCGGGGAGGGGCCGGAGAACGCCGATGCTATGGTCGCCGACGAGCTCGAAAGGCGGCGCCCGTGATCGAGATGTCGCTCGTCGGAGTGAGGGTCGAGGTCCCGACGAACCAGCCCATCGTGCTCCTGCGCGAGGGTGAGAGCGGAAGTGGCGGTCGGTACCTGCCGATCTTCATCGGCCCGCCCGAGGCGACCGCGATCGTCTACGCGCTCCAGGGCATGGAGACGCCGCGGCCGATGAC
>JBBDWT010000090.1:0-23041 GCA_040902705.1 Acidimicrobiia bacterium
CCCGAGTCTAAGAATTCGTGAAGTCCGGGCGTACCGGCGAACCACCGACGTACCAGCGGGCGTTCTGGGTCGCATGAGACTCCTTGCGTCGCTGGTCGCCACGGTCAGCCTCGTGGTCGCCGGGACGGTCGCCGTCCCGAGCTCCGCGGCATCCGCATCCACCTTTTCGGGCGCATTCGACTCCACGTCGTCCGACTCGACGTCGTTCGCGTCGGCGGCGATCGACGACCTCCAGGCCTTCTGGGCCGATGCGCTTCCCGAGGTCTACGACCGGGGCTACGAGTCGATCCCCGATGACCGGCTGTACCCGTACTCGTCCGACGACCCGCCGCCGGCGTGCGGCGATCGCGGGACGACCCCCTATGAGGAGGTCGCGGGGAACGCGTTCTACTGCTCGGTCGGCGACTTCGTCGCGTGGGACACCCAGGAGCTGTTCCCTCGGCTGGAGCAGCGCTACGGCCGCTTCGCCGTCGCACTGGTGCTCGCGCACGAGTGGGGCCACGCGATCCAAGCGCGAACCGACTCGTCGATCAGCGCCACCATCTACCTCGAGAACCAGGCCGACTGCTTCGCCGGAGCGTGGGCGCACCACGTCGAGGCCGGTGACGACACGTCACTGTCGTTCGGCGCGAGCGACCTCGACTCCGCGCTCAGCGGCTACCTCGAGTTTCGCGACCCGCCGGGCGTCGACCCGTCGCACGAGGGTGCGCACGGCAACGCCTTCGACCGGGTCAGCGCGTTCCAGGACGGCTTCGAAGCAGGAGTGGGCCAGTGCGCGACGTACGAGCACGATCCGCCCGAGGTGACCGAGAGCCCGTACACGACGTACGAGGACCAGGCGTCGGGCGGCGACATGTCGCTCGACGAGGCAGTCGATCTCGTGAAGACCGATCTCGACGACTACTGGGCCACGCAGCTCGCCGGCTCGCCGGCGGTGTCTGATGTCGAGGTCGTCGCCGACGCCGACGCCGGGTGCGAGGGCACGAGCGACGGCGGCGTGCTCGTCGACGGCGTCACCTACTGCACCACCGGTGACACGGTCGTCTACGACCCGGACGTGCTGTCTCGGGTCTACGACTCCACCGGCGACTTCGGTGCCGGGATGCTGCTCGCGACGGCGTGGTCGTCGGCCGCCCAGCACGACCTCGGGCTGTCGATCCACGGCGCCGCCGCGCGCCTGCGTGCCGACTGCCTGACGGGAGCGTGGGCGGGTGACGTCGCTCGCGGCGTTCGCAGCGGCTCGGGGAGCGCGAGCGATTCGCAGCTCTCGCTCTCGCCCGGAGACCTCGACCAGGGCATCGCGACGTTCGTGTCGCTCGGTGGGAACGACGACGACCGTGGCAGCGCGTTCACCCGGGTCGATGCCTTCCGTACGGGCTTCTTCGACGGCGTCGACGCCTGCACCACCCGCACGGCCTGACGGGAAGATCCAGATGCGTCGCTCGCCGTCGCACGGCGGGTCGAGAGACGCAGCTGCGGTCTGCTCGGGAACCTACGCTCACGAGCGTGCGAACGAGCTCGAGCGATCAGAGGCTGACGTGGCGGAGCGGTTGACGCCCGCCGCCGCGGCCGCGCGTGTGCGCGCCCGTGACGTGCTCGCGGTGCCGCTCGGACCGGGTCAGCCCGCCGAGCTCCTGCACGCGCTCGGTGAGCGCGACGACTACGAAGACCTCGTGGTGCACTCGGCGTTGCTCGTCGACCTGTACCCGCTGTTCACCCGCCCGGGTGTCCGGCTGCGCAGCGGCTTCTTCGGCCCGGCCGAGCGGTTCCTCGTCGACGGCGGGTACGACGTCGAGTTCGTCCCGTCCGACTTCCGGCGGTTCTCGCTCGTCGCCGAGCGTGTCGTGCCCCGGGTGATGGCCACCAGCGCGTCACCACCGGATGCGGACGGGTACCTCAGCCTCTCGCTGCACGCCGGCGCGACCATCGACGAGCTGCATCGCGCCGGGCGCGATCCCGAACGGCTGCTCATCGTCGAAGCCAACGCGAAGCTGCCACGCACGCTCGGGCTGCCGCCCGAGTTCCCGCACACGCTGCATCTCGACGAGATCGACGTGCTGGTCGAGGTCGAGCGCGATCCGTTCGTGGTGGACGACCCGCCGCCGAGCGAGACCGAGCGCGCGATCGCCGCGCACGCCCGCCGCTACATCCATGACGGGTGCACGATCCAGACCGGCATCGGCGGGATTCCGAGCTCGATCGCCACGCTGCTCGCGGAGGGTGACGGCGGCGACTACGGGGTCCACTCGGAGATGTTCACGACCGGGCTCATGCACCTCCACGAATCGGGCAAGGTCACGAACCGCAAGGGCATCTACGACGGGTTCTCCGTTGCGACGTTTGCAGCGGGCACCCGTGAGCTCTACGACTGGCTCGACGGCAACGAGTCGGTGCGGTTCCTGCCCGTCGACGCGGTGAACACGCCGTCGATGATCGCGGCGAACCGCGACATGGTGACGATCAACGGCGCGCTCCTGATCGATCTCCAGGGTCAGGTCGCGGCCGACACGATCGGTGACCGTCAGTACTCCGGCATCGGTGGCCACGAGGACTTCGTCGCGGTCTCCGGCTTCCAGCTCTCCGACCGGTCTCTCGTCTGCGTCCCCTCTGCGTCTGCGGTCGGCGGCCAGCTCCACCCGCGGATCGTCGATCGGCTCCCGCCCGGGACGGCCGTCACCACGCCCCGTCACCACGTCGACGTCGTCGTGACGGAATGGGGCGCGGCCGAGCTCGCCGGCGCGACGGTGCGTGAGCGCGCGCTCGCGCTCACCGAGCTGGCCCACCCCGACTTTCGCGAGCAGCTCCGCGCCGCGTCGGAGCAGCTCGCCCGAGCCGCGCACCCACCGGCCTGACCGGAGCCGCTCGCTCAGGAGAGGTCGGCGGGGCCGGGAAGGCCGGGGCCGGACCCGGCGTCGCCGAACAGGGCCGGCACGGAGGCGGAGAGGTCGTCGACGGTCCACTCGTGGTCGAGCGTGATCTTGCCCTGCACGGCCATCGGGCCGACGACGCCGACGCGGCGCCCGACGACCAGCAGCACCTGCCCGGTCACGTCGTCGGCACCGGGTCCGCTCAGCCAACGCACGACCTTCGCCGCGTGCGCGGGGTCGTACGGGTCGGGTCCGGTCTCGGGCTTCGCGAACATCTCGACGTTCTCCGTCATGCGGGTGCGCGCCCGCATCGCGATCGCGTTCACCGTCACGCCGTACCGCGCGAGCTCGGCCGCGAGCTCGAGCGTGATCCCGACGACGCCGGCCTTGGTCGCCGAGTAGTTCGCGTGGCCCTGCGCGGGGAAGAGGCCGCCCTCGCTGGTCGTGTTCACGATGCGGCGCCCCGGGGCCTGGCCGCGCTCCCGCCAGTACGCGCCGGCGAACCGTGACGGTGCGAAGTGGCCCTTGAGGTTCACGCGGACGACGTCGTCCCAGTCGTCCTCGCTCATCTTGAAGCTCATCCGGTCGCGTGTGACGCCTGCGTTGTTCACGAGGACGTGCAGGTCGCCGAACGCATCGATCGCGGCGGTGACGAGGCCTTCCGCGACGGCCCAGTCGGACACGTCGCCGACGTGAGCGACCGCCTCGCCTCCCGCGACGTCGATCTCGGCGACGACCGCGTCGGCCGCTTCTGGCGACCGGTTGTTCACGACGACCCTCGCGCCCGCGTCGGCGAGTGCCAGTGCGTGCGCGCGGCCGAGGCCCCGCCCCGCGCCGGTGACGACTGCGACCCGCCCGGACAGCTCCTGGTTCTCCTGCTGCATCGACTTGGTCTGTCTCATCTCGCGCTCGGCACCGCGGCGCGGCGCGCGGCCGACACCAGGACCCGCGCCAGGTCGTCGGTGATCCCCGCTGCCGCGTACCGCTCGACCGTGACGACCACGACAACCGTTGATGCATCGAGTTCGCGCTGGAGGAGGTCCGGATCGAGCAGTGCATCGAACGTGTGGAGGTACGTCAACGACTGCACGAAGGGCGCAAGCTGGTCCACGATGCCGAGCGCGAAGGAATCGCCGATCAGCAGGATCTTCTCCGGTGCGATCGGCGCACCGACTGTCGTCGCCCGAGTCGTGATCGCCCGCGTGTTCGGGCCGAACGGCGCGTCCTCCCTGTCGACGGTGACACCTGGTCTCAGTACCCGCACGTTCGTCCCGCGTTCGGTGACCGGGGTGCCCAGCACGCGCGTCAGGTCCGACTGGTACTCGTACTCGACGGGTTCGAACTGCGTGTGCGGAATGACTGCGGGATCCAGCGAGCGCGCGATGGCCACTGTCAACTCCGAGGTCGCGAGGCCGTTCCAGTGGCTGTCGCCGCGCAGGTAGGTCTCACGCTCGTCCCGACGCTCGATGAGACGCAGTCTCTGCAACATGTCGATGTATCCAGGAATGCCGGCGTCGTGAAGAGTGGCGAACCGGTGCCGGTGCCCCCTCGCCGCGCATTCCTCGTACGGGTTGTCGTCGGGCAGGTGCTCCTGCTCGACCGCGGACTTGTCGGGAGCGACGCTGAGGACGAACGCGCGTCCGGACTGCTCGACTGCCTTCGCCATCCTTCGGAGGTCGTCCGCGATCGCCGGGTCGGACCGCTCGGGCGTGCACGCGAGAGCCAGCTCCCCGGTCAGGAACATCCAGCGGTTCTTCCCGAGCACGACGTCACTGGCACCTTCGGGAATCGGGCTCGGTCCTCTGCCCGCGCGCGGTGTGCTCTCGTCGAGCGCGTTCCCTGCGCCCGGGGGAGCTTCGCCGAAGAGCTCGCGGGTGACGTCGGCCCGCCAGCGGACGGCGACCGTGCGGAACGGGAGCTGATCCTCGACGTACGCGCGTGTCTCGTCGATCCACCCCCAGGACGTCCAGGTGCTCGGAAGGGAGGCGCGCGCGCCCTGGTCATCGGGCCGGACGCCGATCGCCCACAGAGCGAGCGGAGTGAAGAAGAACAGCAGGGCAACCACCGTGACGAGACTGCGGGCGAGGGGAGGGAAGTGAGCGCGCACGTCAGAACTTGTAGTAGAGGAACGGACTGAAGGTCCCCGCCGCGACCAGCAACGCGCTCGAGGGCGCGCCCACGGTGCACACGACGAGTCGTAGTGCACCGACGAGCCGGTTGCGCCCCGTGTCGAGGAGTCTGCCGACGACCAGCCCGCGTGGGAGCAGGAACACGATCGACGCGAGTGCAATCACGACCGCCCGTTGCCGGGTCAGTGCGATATCCGTCGCGAGGTCCAACCCGAACCCGCTGGGGACGAACAGAGCGCGGTACACGCCCGCCGCATGCTCGATGTCGGGTGCGCGGAACAGCACCCATCCGATCATCACGAGCAACAGTGCACGCGTGCGGAGCAGCGCGACGTATGGGCGGCTGGCATCAGGGGGCAGCCCGTGCGGCCCACGGATGTGCGGGTTGCGCCGTTCGAGAACGAGCAGTGTGCCGTGGTACAGGCCCCACAGTGCGAACGTCCACTCGGCTCCGTGCCAGAGGCCCGTGAGCAGGAAGACGATGTAGAGGTTCCGGTACGTGTGCAACGTGCTCCCGCGGTTGCCGCCGAGTGGCACGTAGACGTAGTCGCGGAACCACTGCGACAAGGTCATGTGCCATCGCCGCCAGAAGTCGGTGATCGACACGGCTGAGTAGGGTCGAGCGAAGTTCTCCGGGAACCGGAAACCGAACATCCGGGCGAGTCCGATGGCCATGTCCGTGTACCCGGAGAAGTCGAAGTAGAGCTGCAGCGTGAAGGCCAGGACACCGAGCCATGCCGACGCCGTCGTGAGCCGACCCGACGGCTCCGAGAACACGACGTTCGCGACGGGGGCGATCGTGTCTGCGATCAAGACCTTCTTGCACAGGCCCCACGCGAACCTCGGAAAGCCTGCCGCGAAATCGTCGAAGCGGTTCGCACGCACCTCTTCGAGCTGCTCGCGGATCTCGTGATAGCGCACGATGGGGCCCGCGATCAGTTGCGGGAACGTCGAGATGTACGTGACGAAGTCGAGCGGCCGATGCAGCGCAGGGCTGCGCTCGCGCCACACGTCGATGACGTAGCTGAGCAGGTGGAACGTGAAGAACGAGACCCCGATAGGGAGAGCGATCCGGAGGATCGGTGTGCTGTCGGTTCCCAAGAGGTCGGCGAGATTCGCGATCTGTCGCGAGGCGAAGCCCGCATACTTCCAGTAGGCGAGCATTCCCACATCCGCGACGACGATCGCGACGAGCAGAGCCTTGCGTCGGCCGGCGTCGACCGCGCGATCGATCGCGATGCCGGCGGCGTAGTTCACCGCGATGGCGACGAGGAGCAGCACGACGTCGCCACGCGCTCCGTACGCATAGAAGAGCAGGCTCGAGGTCGCGAGCACGAGGTTGCGGAACCGAGCCGGGAGCACCCAGTAGATGAGCAGTACCGCCGGTACGAACACCCAGAGGAACACGGGCGCGGCGAAGGACATCAGACGGGTGGGACGCCGTGGTGGCGCGGGAAGTGCTCGCGCTGGCGCGTGCGCGCGACCGAGAATCGGGCCACGAGCTCCCCACGCAGGTCACCGGGCTCGACGACCGCGTCCACGACCAGCTCGGCCGCGAGATGCACGAGGTCGACGTCGTCGGCGTACTCAGCACGCTTTTCGGCGACGAACTGCGCGCGCTTGCCTTCGTCGGCGATCTGCTGGATCGCGTTGTAGTAGATCGCGTTGACGGCCGGCTCAGGCCCCATCACCGCGATCTGCGCGCTCGGCAGCGCGAGGCACGCATCGGGGTCGAACGCCGGGCCGCACATCGCGTACAGGCCCGCGCCGTAGGCCTTGCGCACGATCACCGAGATCTTGGGCACGGTCGCTTCGGCGACCGCCGTGATCATCTTCGCCCCGTGGCGGATGATCCCCTGACGCTCGACGGTCGTCCCGATCATGAACCCCGGGACGTCGGCGAGGAAGAGCAACGGCACGTTGAACGCATCGCACAACCAGATGAACCTGGCGGCCTTGTCGGCCGAGTCGCCGAACAGCACGCCGCCGAGGTGCATCGGGTTGTTCGCGACGATCCCGATCGCCTCGCCGTCGAGGCGCGCGAACCCGCAGACGAGCTCCCGAGCGAAGAGCGGCTTCGTCTCGAAGAACGATCCGTCGTCGACGAGCGCGGCGATGACCTTGTGCATGTCGTAGGCGCGGCGATCCTCCATGGGCACGATGGTCGTGATCGTCGCGGGGTCCGCCGCCGGCGGCGTGGAGCCGACCGTCGGTGGGGTGCTCCGCCAGCTCGTCGGGAGGTACGAGAGCCACTGCCGCGCCGCCGCGATCGCGGCGGCGTCATCGGCGACGAGGTTGTCGCCGCACCCGCTCACGGTCGCGTGCATCCGTGCGCCGCCCATCTCCTCGAGCGTCACCTTCTCGCCGATCACCTCCTCGGCCATGCGCGGTGACCCGAGGTACATCGAGGCGTTGCCCTCGACCATGAACACCACGTCGCAGAACGCCGGGATGTAGGCGCCACCCGCGGCGGACGGACCGAACAGGCAGCACACCTGGGGCACCCGCCCCGACAGACGGACCTCGTTGGCGAAGATCCGCCCCGCGCCCCGGCGGCCGGGGAACAGCTCGACCTGATCGGTGATGCGGGCGCCGGCGGAGTCGACGAGGTACACGACCGGCACCTCGAGGCGCAGCGCGGTCTCGGTCAAGCGGATCATCTTCTCGACGGTTCGCGCGCCCCACGATCCCGCCTTGACGGTCTGGTCGTTCGCGATGACGCACACCGGCCGTCCATCGACGCGCCCGGTCCCGGTGACGACGCCATCCGCGGGGAGGTCGTCGGCCCTGGCGTTCGCGAGCAGACCGTCCTCGACGAACGACCCCTCGTCGACGAGCAGTGCCACCCGATCGCGTGCGAACAGCTTGTTCGCGGTGGCGAGCTTCTCGGCTTCGCGTGGTCGCGTCGAGTTCCCCTGTCGCGCGCGTGCGATCCGTTCGTGCAAGGAGTCGTCGGTCACGAGCGCAGCGTAGGCGGGCCGCGGCGCAATACGCTTCGGGCAGCGTCGGCGAAGGCGCCGGCTCGAGGGGAGCGATCCAGTGGAGTTCGACCCGCTGTCGTCCGATTTCTTCGACGATCCGTACGACACCTACCGGTGGCTGCGCGACGAGGCGCCGGTCTACCGGAACGACGCTTACGGCTTCTGGGCGCTGTCGCGCTTCGCCGATGTCGTGAACGCGCACCGCGACTGGAAGACGTTCAGCTCCGAGCACGGCCTCACGATCGACCAGCTCACGGACCCCAACCAGTCCATGAAGGGCACGAGCATCATCATGATGGACCCGCCCGAACACGACCGGATGCGCAAGCTGGTGAGCCGCGTGTTCACTCCGCGTGCGATGGCGGCGCTCGAGCCGATGGTCCGTGACGTGATCACCTCGCACCTCGCGCCGTTCGACGGCGCCGAGTCGTTCGACGCGGTGGCGGACTTCGCCGCGCCGTTCCCCGTCGAGGTGATCTCGATCATGCTCGGTGTCCCGAAGGACGACCGTCAGCAGATCCGCCACTGGACCGACCTGATGCTGCATCGGGAGGCGGGCGACCCGAAGCCGGGCCACGCGAGCATCGAGGCGTCACTGCTGCAGATCGGGTACTTCCTCGAGCTCATCGCCGAGAAGCGTGCTCATCCGACCGACGACATGCTCACGCGGCTCACCGAGGTGGAGGTCGAGGACGACGACGGTTCGACGCATCACCTCGACGACGGCGAGATCGCCGGCTTCGCCACGCTGCTCGCGGCGGCGGGGAGCGAGACCGTCACCAAGCTCATCGGGAGCGGGGTCGTGCTGTTCGCGCGGAACCCCGGGGAGTGGCGCAAGGTGCTCGATGACCCGGCGCGCGGCGCGGACGCGGTCGAGGAGGTGCTGCGGTACTGGGCACCGTCGCAGTACCAGGGCCGCTTCACGCACCAGGACGCGACGTTCCACGGTGTCACGATCCCGGCGGGCGAGCCGGTCTTCCTCGTGACCGGCGCCGCGAATCGCGACGAGCGCGAGTACGCGGACCCCGACCGCTTCGACATCGACCGCGAGCTCGGGCTGCGCGTCGGCCTCGGCCACGGCATCCACTCGTGCCTCGGCGCCGCGCTCGCCCGGCTCGAGAGCCGGATCGCGTTCGACGAGCTGCGGGTGCGCTGGCCGAGCTACGAGGTCGACGACACCGGGTTGCGTCGGGTCCAGATGTCGAACGTCGCCGGCTTCTCGAACGTGCCGGTCGGTCGCGCCGCGTAGGCCGCGCCAATGGCGCGCGGCTCGTCGACGAGCTCGCCGTCACCCCACTGATCGGCGGCGCGTCGAGCAACGACCTCGACGACCTCCGCGAGCGTGACAGAAGCGCCTGCCGCTGCCATCGACGTGACGCCGAGCTCCCGGATCCCGCACGGGACGATGTGCTCGAACATCGTGAGGTCGGGGTCGACGTTGATCGCGAAGCCGTGCATGGATCGACCCCGCGTGATGCGCACCCCGATCGCCGCGACCTTCTCGTCGCCCAGCCACACTCCGGGACACCCGTCGCGGCGCTGTGCTCCGTCGACGCCGCACTGCGCAAGCGCATCGATGACGACCTGCTCGACGGAGTGGACGTGGTCGGGGATCGCCCGAGTTCGGAGCGCGACGTCGACGATCGGGTAGCCGACGAGCTGACCTGGTCCGTGGTAGGTGACGTCGCCGCCGCGGGTGGCGCGCACCAGCGTCGCGCCCACCGTCGCCGGGTCGACGAGCACGTGCTCCGGGTTCGCACGTACGCCGAGCGTGTACACGTGCGGGTGCTCGAGCATCAGGAGCCACGACTCACCTCGGCGCGCGTGGGCGGCTTCCTGGAGCGCGACCGCGTCGCGGTACTCCACGGTGCCGAGCCGGGCGATGTGGAGGGGGCCGGTCGGCACCGGAGAGGGTGGGGCGTTCCTCAGAGCGTCCAGCCCGCGGCCTTGCGCTCCTTGCACGTGGGGCACACGGGATACCGCTGCGGGTCGCGCGTGGGGACCCACTTCTTCCCGCAGAGCGCGACGATCGCCTCGCCGGTGATCAGCGCCCGCGTGATGTCGGCCTTGCGGCAGTAGTGGGCGAAGCGGTCGTGATCGCCATGATCGGTGTCGATCGGCTGCTCGGTCGGCGCCTCGACCGGGATCGTGAGCGGCTCGAGCGTCTCGGTCTCGCTGGGCATCGCGAGGAGCGTAGCGGGGCCTCTGCGGGTGAGACGCAGCACCGGGTTGGGCCGGTCATGCGACGATGGCGACGGGTGACGGCACCTTCGCTGCCGATCATCCACCTCGCCACCGGTCGCTGACGCGGTCACGTACGCTCCCGGCGTGCGCGCACTCCTGTACGGCGTCAGGCCCGATCCCGTCGACGTGGTCGACGACCCCGAGCACCCGCTGCTCGCGGGTCTCGCTCGCACCCCGATGCGGTTGACCGACATGGACGATCCGGGGTTCCTCCTTCCCGACTGGGTGGTCACCCGGCCTCGCCTGACTGGCATCTGCGGCTCGGACGCGAAGCAGGTGTTCGGCGACTGGGGCGAGGTGCAGTCGCCCGACAACCCGATGAAGGCGTGGTTCTCGTTGCCGCAGGTGCTCGGCCACGAGGTCGTCGCCGACGTCGTGGCGCTCGGCCCCGATGCGGAGGGGTTCGAGGTCGGCGATCGCGTCGTGCTGAACCCGTGGCTGTCGTGCGCGCCGCGCGGCGTGTCGCCGGTCTGTCCCGCGTGCGAGACGGGCGACTACTCCCTGTGCTGGAGCTACGGCGTCGGCCCGATCGCGCCCGGCATCCACACCGGGACGTCGAAGGACGCGAGCGGCGGCTACGCGACGCTGATGCCGGCACACGACTCGATGCTGTTCAAGGTCCCCGACGCGGTCCCCGACGAGCTGGCCGTGTTCGCCGATCCGTTCGCTGTGAGCCTGCACGCGATCACGCGGCATCCGCCGCCGCCCGGGGGACGGGCGATGGTCTACGGCGCGGGTGCGCTCGGCACGTGCGCGACCGCGATCCTGCGCGCGCTCCATCCCGACGTCGACATCCTGGTCGTGGCGCGCTTCGAGGCCCAGGCGGAGCTCGCGCGGAAGCTCGGCGCGACCGTCATCGCGCACGAGCCCGCGCTCCAGGTCATCGAGGAAGCCGCCGCGTGGTCGGGTGGCGTGCTCCAGCCGGCCGATGGGCTGCCGATGGCGTTCCCCGGCGCAGTGGACGTCGTGTACGACACGGTCGGCAAGCGCGAGACGTTCGAAGTCGGCGCGCGCGTCGCCCGTGCACGCGGGACGATCGTGAAGGCGGGCGTGCACGGCCCGACCTACTGGGAGGACACGCCGCTCTACTTCAAGGAGCTGACCTTCGTCGGCTCGAACGCGTTCGGGTACGAGGAGATCGACGGAGTCCGCAAGCACGGCATCGAGCACTACCTCGAGTTCGTACGTGACGGTCGCGTCGACCTCACGGGCATGCTCACGCACCGCTTCGACCTCGACGACTGGCGCGGCGCGTTCACCGCGCTCGCGACACAAGACGAGTCGGGCGCGATCAAGGTCGCGTTCGACTTCCGATCCTGAGGAGCTGAGCGTGGGAGACCGGGATCTGACGCTCGACACGCGGGCCGGCCCGATGGCGTGCTTCGAGGTCGTCCCTGACGGCCCGGCACGGGGCGCGGTCATCGTCGTGCAGGAAGCGTTCGGCGTGAACGGGCACATCCGTGACGTCACGCGGCGCTTCGGCGCCGCGGGCTACCACGCCGTCGCTCCCGCGTTCTTCCACCGGGCGGGTGGGGGTGTCGCGGAGTACGGCGACTTCGCCGCGGTCATCCCGCTCTTCGACGGCGTGACCGACGACGGGATCCTCGCTGACGTCGACGTGACGCGCGAGCACCTGCACGGCAGCGGGTTCGACGACCGAGCCATCGGCATCGTCGGCTTCTGCTTCGGTGGGCGGGTGACGTTCCTGATCGCGCTGCGGCGCGCGCTCGGTGCCGGCGTGGGCTTCTACGGCGCCGGCATCGCGAGCAAGGGCGCGCTGCCGTTCGACGCGTTGCTCGACGACGCGCCCGGCCTCCAGACACCGTGGCTCGGCCTGTTCGGTGACGAGGACACCTCCATCCCGGTCGAGGACGTCGAGGCGCTGCGGGAGGCGCTGCGCGGTGCGACCGTCCCGACCGCCATCGTTCGCTACGCGGGCGCGAAGCACGGGTTCCACTGCGACGCGCGGGCCGAGAGCTTCGACGAGCAGGCCGCCACCGATGCGTGGAACCGTGCGCTGCGCTGGCTCGACACCCACTTGGCCGCTCCCTGATGTGTCGGCCCTCCGGGGCGCGCGCCCTAGGCTGACCGCATGGCGAAGGTCGGTCGCGCAGGGCGCGCCATCAGTCCGATGACCCGCGAGACGCTCCGGGACAGCGGAGAGATCGTCCGGGAGTTCGACGCGCGCTCGGCGGCGCAGGTTCTCGGTGCCTTCATCGGCGCCATCTTCTTGGTCTTCTTCCTCGCGGCTTTCACCCCGTGGCTCCTCGCCAACGGCATGACGGCAGCAGTGGAAGGGATGATGCACCAGGTCGGATTCGGCGACTTCGAGGCCAACACCCTCGGCGACTGGATCCTCGTCCTCTTCATCGGCGCGGTCTTCACCGCGTTCATCGTGGCCGTGGCCGTGGCGATCCTGATGCTCTACAACGTGCTCGCGCAGCGCACCGGCATGGGGCTGCGGACGATCACGCAGCTCCCGCCGGGCGACGAGCCCCCGGCGATCGAGGTGAAGTCTCGGCCCAAGCGTGCGAGCGCGTCGAAGGCGACGGGCACGAAGCGGGCCGGCACGACGCGCAAGGCGACCGGCACCTCGAAGCGGTCGGGCACGTCCACCCGTCGTCGCTGATCGCTCGTCTGGTCGGCGCGATGCGCCGTCTGCTGCGTCTCGTTCGGCGTCATCCGGGCCTCGTCGGTGCGACCGCGGGGCTTTCGGCGCTCGAAGCGGTGCTGATCGTCAGCATCGGCCCGAGCCGTGCTGCCCCGCTCGCGCCGCAGGTCGCGGCACCGGCGCCGTTCGGCGTCTTCCATGACCTGCGCTGGCTGCTCGTGTACCACCCGTCCTGGCTGGTGTTCGTCGTCGGCCTCGCCGCGTTGCTCGGCCTGCGCGCGGTCCTCGACACCGCGCTCGTCCGCGCCGCGTGGCCGAGCGGTCACCCTCCCCCCTCGTGGCGCGAACAGCTCGTCCACGCGCAGCGGTTCACCCTCATCACGGCTGGCGCGCTGGCCCTGTTCGTCGTGCTCACGTTCGCGATGGCCGCCACGTCGCTGTCGTGGCTGTTCTTCGTGGCGGTGCCGGTGTTGGTCATGGTCGCACTCCTCGTCCATCACGGAGAGGTGCTGCCGACGTGGTGGCGCGACCTCCCGACGCGCGCGACGGTCGTGTCGATCCTCGTCGTCTTCGTGCTGCTCACGGGGGGCGGCGCGCTGATCTCGGCGGTCCCCGCGGTCGTGGCGCCGGCGCTCGCGGCGGTGATCGGTGTCGGCATCTGCCTCTGCCGGGTGTGCAGCGTCGAGTCGCTCGTCACGCGATCGGTCGATGCTCCCCCCATCGAGGGTCCGAGGCCACGACGGCGGCCGTACGCTGTCCTCGGGTTGGCGGCCGTCCTCGTGCTCGTCGTCGGCGGGACCGCGATCGGGTTCGGTGTCGCCGTGGCTGTGGAAGCGGGTCGTACCCCACCGCCCCGCGTGCCGCGCGGCGCCACCGGGTCGCCCGTGCTCGTCGTGAAGGGCTTCAACTCGCGGTGGGACGGCGTCACGTACCGGTGGGTCCGCGGCGACCATCGCATCCGCCGCTTCTCGTACCGCGGCCTCGACGCGCGCGAGCGCCCGCAGACCTACGCGCGCGAGGACACGCATCGCGGGCTCCTCGATCTGGCGCGTGAGATGCGGCGCCAGGTCGCGGCCTTCCACGAGGCGACGGGCGAGCCCGTGAGCATCGTCGCCGAGAGCGAGGGAGCCCTCGTGACCCAGGTGTACCTCGCCGCGTCACCGCGCGCGCCGGTGCGCGCCGTCGTCCTGCTGAGCCCGCTCGCCGCACCGGGGCGCGTGTACTACCCGCCGCCGGGCGAGGAGGGGTGGGGCGTCGCATCGGGCACCCTGATGCGGGGGATCGCGGCCGTCATCGGTGCGCTCGGGCCCGTCGACATCTCGGCCGAGGAGCCGGTGTTCCGCTCGATGGTCGATCTCGGGCCGATGGTCGGCGCGCTGCTCGCGTGCCCCCCGCCGCGGGTGAGGTCGTTCGCAGTGCTGCCGCTCGACGGGGGGGTCAGTGCTCCCGCGCCGATCGATGTCGGGTTCGACCACCGCGTGGTGCCGGCGTTCCACGGTGGGCTGCTCGGCGACGATTCGACGGCGCGTGCGGTCGAAGCGGTGCTCGACGCCCGTCGACCCGAGGAGGGGTCTGCGTGGTGGTCGGCCGTCGGCGAGACGGTGAACGCGCTCGCAGCACCCTGGCAGGCACCCAGCCTCGTGCCGTCGCTCGAGTCGACCTGGCGCGGGCTTCCCGATGCCGGCGACTGCCGTGCGGTGCGGGCCGAGCTGCGCCGGCGTACCAACGGAATGCCTGACGCGCGGCCTACTCGTCGAACAGCCAGCGGCTGATCGCCTCCACGACGCACGCGGGCTTGTCGCCGCCTTCGACCTCGACGGTGTTGCGCGTCGTGACCTGCACACCGCCCGGGACGTCCTCGGTCCGGATGACCTCGCAGCCCATGCGGATGCGGGAGCCGACCGGTACCGGTGCCGGGAACCGGACCTTGTCCGCGCCGTAGTTCACACCCATCGCCGCACCGGGCACCTGCATCAGCTGCGGGAAGAAGGAGTTCGTGATCGAGAGGGTGAGGTAGCCGTGCGCGATCGTCGTGCCGAACGGGCCGTCCTTGGCGCGCTCGGGGTCGACGTGGATCCACTGGTGGTCGCCCGTCGCGTCCGCGAACAGGTTCACACGCTCCTGGGTGATCTCCATCCAGTCGCTGTAGCCGAGGTGCGTGCCGATCGCGGCGCGCAGCTCGTCGGCGGTCCGGAACTCGGGCATCGACGCATCGTATTTCGCCGGTCCTGCTCCGGTACGCTCCCGCGCGCATGGATCTGCGCTTCTCCGACGAGGACGAGGCGTTCCGCCGCGAGGCGCGCGCGTGGCTCACCGAGCGCCTCGACGGTGAGTTCGCCGTGGTGCGCGGCCGGGGCGGTCCCGGCGACGAGCACGAGCTGTTCGAGGAGCGCGCCGCTTGGGAGCGGGCGCTCGGCGACGCCGGGTGGATCGGCATCGGGTGGCCCAAGGAGTACGGCGGGCGGGGTCTCTCGCTGAGCCAGCAGGTGATCTTCTACGAGGAGTACGCCCGCGCCCACGGACCCGGTCGCGTCGGCATCGTCGGCGAGGGGCTGCTCGGGCCGACGATCGTCCACTTCGGCGGCGACGAGCAGAAGCGCCAGTTCCTCCCGGGCATCCTCGGCGGCACCGAGATCTGGTGCCAGGGTTACTCCGAGCCCAACGCCGGCTCCGACCTCGCGAACGTCCAGACGCGCGCCGAGCGCGACGGCGACGAGTGGGTGATCACCGGCCAGAAGGTGTGGACGTCGCTCGCGCATTGGGCCGACTGGTGCTTCGTGCTCTGTCGCACCAACCGCGACGTACCGAAGCACAAAGGGCTCTCGTACCTGCTGGTGCCGATGCGCCAGGACGGGATCGACATCCGGCCGATCCCGCAGATCACGGGCACCTCCGAGTTCAACGAGACGTTCTTCGACGGCGCGCGCACACCGATCGAGAACGTCGTGGGTGGCGTCGACGACGGATGGCGCGTCGCCATGGGGACGCTCGCGTTCGAGCGCGGCGCATCGACGCTCGGGCAGCAGGCCGACTTCGACAACGAGCTGCAGACGATCCTCGAGCTCGCGCGCACGTCGGGACGCGCCGACGACCCCGTGTTCCGACAGCGACTCGCCGACGCGTGGATCGGGCTGCGGATCCTCCGTTACAACGCGCTGCGCGCATTGAAGCCCCTCGAGCGGGGGGACATCACGCCGCTGACGTCGATCACCAAGCTCGCGTGGGCGTCGTTCCATCGCGACCTCGGCGAGCTCGCGATCGACGTGCTCGGCCCCGACGGCGCGATCGCCGACGCCATGCCATACGAGCTGACACCGCTCCAGCGGATGTTCCTCTACTCGCGCGCCGACACGATCTACGGAGGATCGAACCAGGTCCAGCGCAACGTCATCGGCGAACGTGTCCTGGGTCTGTCGAAAGAGCCAAGGGTGGCGTCATGACGAGCACTCCGACGGAGCCGCCGGGGCACGCGCTGCTCGACGGCAAGACGGTCGTCGTGACCGCAGCGGCCGGCACCGGCATCGGCTTCGCTACCGCGAAGCGGGCCGTCGAGGAAGGGGCGACGGTCGTGGTCAGCGATCACCACGAGCGCCGGCTCGGCGAGGCGGCTGACCAGCTCGAGGCGCTCGGCGGCGTGCGTCCGCTCGCGGTCGTCTGCGACGTGACCCGTGAAGACCACGTGCAGGCGCTGATCGACGCGGCCGCCACGGAGCACGGGGGAATCGACGTGCTGGTCAACAACGCCGGGCTCGGCGGGACCGTCGACCTCGTCGACATGACCGACGAGCAGTGGAACGTCGTGCTCGACGTCACGCTCACCGGGACGTTCCGCTGCACGCGCGCCGCGCTGCGGCACATGACGCCGCGAGGCAGCGGCGTGATCGTGAACAACGCGTCGGTGCTGGGATGGCGAGCGCAGGCCGGCCAAGCCCACTACGCGGCCGCGAAGGCCGGAGTGATGGCGCTCACGCGATGCGCTGCGATCGAGGCCGCGGAGCACGGTGTCCGCGTCAACGCCGTCGCGCCGAGCCTGGCGATGCACCCGTTCCTCGCCAAGGTGACGAGCGACGAGATGCTCGCCGAGCTCACCACGAAGGAGGCGTTCGGACGCGCCGCTGAGCCGTGGGAGGTGGCGAGCGTGATCGTCTTCCTCGCCAGCGACTACTCGTCGTACATGACCGGCGAGGTCGTCGCCGTGAGCAGCCAACATCCCTGATACGGCGCGCTCGCTCGGCGGCACGGTACGTGCCGCCGTCCTGCGGGGCGCTCGGCTGCGCAAATACGGCGCGCTCGCTCGGCTCCTGCCACCGACTCCGAACCGAGCGCGGCCAGACTGGCCCGAGTGAGTGACTGGCTGGTCCACCTCTCTCGGTACGTCCGCTTCGTGCAGTCGTCGGGTCGCACCGTCGACTCGACCTACGTCGCGCTGCGCGACGCCGCACTGGGAGGGCGCCTCGCGACCGCGGTGTGCGAGGTGCGCGGGCCCCTCGTCAACCTTCGCAGCGGCGACACCGTGTGGTGCTTCACGCCGGAGCTCGATGTCGGCGTCTTCGCGGTCGGACGCGCGAGGGCCGCGACCAGGACGAAGAAGCCCACGATCACCGTCGCGCTCGACAAGACGCGCACGAAGGTGCTCGCGGCCGATCCTCTGCCCGCGGCGTCGATCCGCCGGTGGGTCCCGGAGCTGCGGCAGGGCGCGGTCAGCCTCGACGTGCGTCCCCGGGCGCTCGCCGTGCTCGACGCCTGGCAGCGTGAGCGGGGAGCGCGCGACGTCGAGCTCCTCGGCCCGATCGGGGCCACGCCGTGGCGGACGGCAGCCGTCAGGGGCTCGCGCAAGATCCAACCGGCGCTCCACGACGTGATCGCACCGGTCGCCCGCCTGCTCCGCTCGCAGGACTTCGCCATCGGCGTCGACGACCCGGTCCGGGGCGAGCCGCGCCTCGTCGCGCGCCGGGTGCGTGACGTCGTGGTCGTCGACGTGTGCCGGGCCCGGGGTGGAGGTGGCCGCGCCGAGGCGCTGACGGCACTCGGGCCGCTGCTCATGGCCCAATGGCGGCTCGAGCGCGAGTCGTTCGACGACGCGCGCCTGCGCGCGTCGCTGTGGCTCGCGTTCACCGCCAAGCCCCACGAGGAGGTGGCGACCTTCCTCGAGGAGAGCGGCATCCTCGTCAGCTGGCAGCCGCGCGCCGGCGTCGTCGAGCTCACCGACCGCTCGAAGCAGCGCTGGTACCAGCATCTCGGCGTCCGCTGAAGGGTGGCGTCAGGTGGAGGTGTTCGTGGCGGCGCCCTTGTACGCCGGCATCTCGCCGCCCCCGTGCACGACGAGCTGCACGCCCGTCACGTAGCGCGCGAGGGGCGACGCGAGCATCAGGCACGCGTCGGCGATGTCGGCGGGCTCGGCCATGCGGCCCATCGGCACGGTCGCGCCGACCGCGGCGATGCCCTCCTCGTCGCCGTAGAACAGGTGCGCCTGCTCGGTCACCACGAGCCCGACGGTGACGCACACCACGCGCACCGTGGGTGCGAACTCGACGCCGAGCGTCTGCGTGAGGTTGATCAGCCCGGCCTTGGCCGCGCCGTAGGCCGCGCTCCCCGGGTTCGCCCGCGTGCCGCTCACGCTGGCGATGTTCACGATGACGCCACCCTCCGGCTGGTCCTTCATCACCCCGTACGCAGCCTGGGCGCACACGAGCGGGGCGATCAGGTTGAGCGTGATGATGGCGGTGCTGAAGCGTGGTGACGCCGTCGCCGTGTCGGCGGGGGGAGACCCGCCGGCATTGTTCACGAGCACGTCGAGCCGGCCGAAGCGCTCGGTCGTCGCCGCGACGAGCGCGCCGACGCGCTCGGGGTCCCGCACGTCGGCCTCGACGAACACGGCTTCGCGGCCATCGGCCGCAGGGAGCGACTCGGGCGTGGTGCGACCGCAGATGACGACATCGGCGCCCGCGCGCAGGAACCGCTCGGCGATGCCGCGGCCGATGCCGCGCCCGCCGCCCGTGACGAGCACGACCTTGCCGGTGAAATCGAGGGGATCGCGCTCGGTCATGGCGACCGACCGTACCTGACGACCTCTCAGGTACGCTCCGGTCCATGAGCGAGTGCCCGCGTCGCACGTGCCGTGAGACGCCGCGAGCGTGGCCCGAGCGGCCCGGCCCGCAGGGCCGAGAGCGGGAACGATGAGCGAGTGCCCGCGTCGCACGTACCGTGAGACGCAGCGAGCGTGGCCCGAGCGGCCCGGCCCGCAGGGCCGAGAGCGGGAACGATGAGCTACGTGCGGACGGCCGTGCGCGACCACGTCGCCGAGGTGATCATCGACAACCCGCCGGTGAACGCGCTGCCGGTCGCAGGATGGTTCGAGCTCGCCGAGTCGATCCGCCGCCTCGGCAGCGACCCCGACGTGCGCGCCCTCATCGTCGCCGCGAACCCCGAGCTCCGTGCCTTCCAGGTGGGCGTCGACATCAAGGAGCTCGCCGCGGACCCGACGAACGAGTCGCTCATCGGCGTCAACCGGGGCTGCTACGAGGTGTTCGCGGCGGTGTACGACTGCGAGGTCCCCGTCATCGCGGCGATCCACGGCTACTGCCTGGGCGGTGGGGTCGGGATCGCGGGCAATGCCGACATCGTGGTCGCCGCCGACGACCTCGAGCTCGGCCTTCCCGAGGTCGACCGCGGCGCCCTCGGCGCGGCGACGCACCTGAGCCGTCTCGTCCCCCTGAAGAAGATGCGCGCGATGTTCCTCACGAGCAGCACTGTCGGGGCCGACGAGCTCCTCGCGTTCGGCTCGGTCGAGCGTGTTGTCCCGCGTGCCGAGCTCTTCGACACGGCGCGCGAGATCGCACTGAAGATCGCCGAGAAGAGCCCACTCGTCATGCGGCGCGCCAAGGAGTCGCTGAACGCGATCGACCCGGTCGACGTGAAGCGCTCGTACCGGTTCGAGCAGGGGTTCACCTTCGAGCTGAACCTCTGGGGCGACTCCGACGAGCTGCGTCAGGCATTCGTCGACAAGCGCGACGCGGACGTCGGCTGATGCCCAAGCCGCGCGTCCCGGTCGTCGACGGCCTGTTCCGCGAGGAGTCCGACGGCAGCGCGCGCCTCCTCGGCGGGCGTTGTCCCACGTGCGGTGGCTCGTTCTTCCCGAAGCAATGGTCGTTCTGTCGGAACCCAGCGTGTGGCGGCGCCGAGCTCGAAGATGTCGAGCTGTCGACGCGTGGCGCGCTGTGGTCGTTCACCGACAACCGGTACGCGCCGCCGCCGCCGTACCCGGCGCGTGAGCCGTTCGAGCCGTATGGCGTCGCCGCGGTCGAGCTTGCCGAAGAGCAGATGGTCGTGCTCGGCCAGCTCGCGCGCGGCACCGAGGTCGCGACGCTCGCGGTCGGCCAGGAGATGGAGCTCGTCGTCGAGCCGCTGTACGAGACCGACGACGAGGTGCGCACCGTCTGGAAGTGGAGGCGCACATGAGCGACCGAAGCGATCGGGTGGTGATCCTCGGCGTCGGCATGCACCCCTGGGGCAAGTGGGGGAAGAACTTCGTCGAGTACGGCGCAGTCGCGGCCCGGGGCGCACTCGGGGACGCCGGGCTCGAGTGGTCCGACGTCGATTACCTCGCCGCGGGCGACACGATGCGCAACGGGTACCCCGGCTACGTCGCCGGATCGACGTTCGCGCAGGCCCTCGGCTGGCGCGGCATCCCGGTCTCGTCGAGCTACGCAGCCTGCGCGAGCGGCGTCGTCGCGATCGAGGCGGCACGCGCACGGATCCTCTCGGGCCTGGCCGACGTGGCCCTGGTCGTCGGCGCCGACACCGCGCCCCAGGGCTTCTTCGGTCCTCTCCCCGGTGACCGCCCCGAAGATCCCGACTGGCTCCGGTTCCACGCGCTCGGTGCGACGAATCCGACGTACTTCGGCCTGTACGCACGCCGGCGCATGGAGCTCTACGGCGCGACCACCAAGGACTTCGCCGCCGTCAAGGTGAAGAACAGTCGGCACGGGCTCACGAACCCGAACGCGCGGTACCGCAAGGAGTTCACCGAAGACGACATCGCGGAGTCGCCGGTCGTCGCCGACCCGTTGCGCCTCGTCGACATCTGCGCGACGAGTGACGGCGCGGCCGCCGTGGTGCTTGCCAGCGCCGAGTACGCCGCCGCGCGTGCCGGCGGCGAACCGCGGGTGGAGGTTGCGGCGATCTCCACGGTCACACCCAAGTACCCCAACACGTACCTCGACCTCCCGGACATCGCGACCGATTCCGCTGTCGGTGCGCCCGCGCCGGAGCGAACCTTCCGCGACTCGATCGCGCACGCGGCGTACGAAGAGGCGGGCCTCGGTCCCGACGACCTCTCGTGCGCGGAGGTGTACGACCTGTCGACCGCGCTCGAGCTCGACTGGTACGAGAACATCGGGCTGTGCGCGCCGGGCGAAGCCGAGCGCCTGCTGCACTCCGGCGCCACGACGCTCGGTGGGCGCGTCCCCGTCAACCCGAGCGGTGGCCTTGCCTGCTTCGGCGAGGCGATCCCGGCGCAGGCGATCGCCCAGGTCTGCGAGCTCACGTGGCAGCTGCGCGGCGCGGCCGGTGACCGCCAGGTCGAAGGTGCGACCGTCGGGCTCTCGATCAACCAGGGCCTCTTCGGGCACGGGTCCTGCGTGATCGTCACCCGCTGACCGTCCGGGACCTGAGCCGGTGGTGAGCTCCCGCCGCGATGCGCGCCGCTTCTCTCGACGTCAGATCGTGCTGCGAGCGGTGGCGCTGCTCGTCAGCTCGATCGTCCTCTACTTCTTCCTGCCGACCCTCGCCGCGCTCTTCGACGACTGGCCCCGGCTCCGCGACCTCAACCCGATCTGGTTCGGTGCGGCGGTGCTGGTCGAAGGCGCGAGCTTCACGTGCGTGTGGTGGTTGTTCGCGATCGCGCTGCGGAGCGGCAAGTGGTTCGCGATCTCCACGTCGCAGCTGGCGGGAAACGCCCTGAGCCGCATGGTCCCGGCGGGCGCCGCGGCAGGCGTGACGCTCCAGTACCGCATGCTGGCGACGAGCGGCATCGACGCCGCCGCGGCAGGGTCCGCGCTCACGGCGTCAACGCTGCTCCAGCTCGCCACGCTCGCCGCCCTCCCCGCGCTCGGACTCGTCTTCACGCTTGGTGGCCAGCCGATCGCCGACAGCCTCCGCGCGACCGCGTGGGTGGGGCTGGTGGCGTTCGTCGTGCTCGTGGGCGGTTGCTGGCTGCTCGCGGTCAACGACCGCGCGGTGCGGATCGTCGGCGCGGCGGTGCAGTGGTTGCGCAACGCGGTGCTCCGCAACCGCGAGCCGCTCACCGACGTGCCCACCCGGCTCCGGGAGCAGCGCGACGAGGTGCGTCAAGCGCTCGGGAGTCACTGGTGGGAGGCGTTGCTCGCGACGGCGGGCAACCGCGCGCTCGACTACTTCGCGCTGCTGGCGTGCCTCGCCGCGGTCGGCAGCGATCCCGACCCGGGGCTCGTGCTCCTCGCGTACTCCACCGCGGCCGTGCTGGCCATGATCCCGATCACACCGGGCGGGCTCGGGTTCGTCGAGGCCGGGTTGTCGGCCACGCTCGTGCTCGCCGGCGTGCCGGGACCCGACGCGGTGCTCGCGACCCTCGCGTACCGGCTCGTGTCGTTCTGGCTCCCGCTGCCGATGGGGCTCGTCGCGTACCTCGCGTTCAAGGCGAGCGAGCGTCGCCACGCTCCTGCATGAGCCGCGTGGGTGCGGGTGTCGGCGTTCAACGAGCGAGGGCGACGACGATCCCGACGGCGAGGAGACCCGCAGCAAGCGCCAGCATCGTCCAGCACCCGACGCGCCGCCACCCCGTCGCCTGCCCGCCGGGCAGGTAGCTCTGCCGGAACCACGAGGTCTCGTCGGGGATGCCCATACGGACAGGATCGCCGATCCCGAGCGGTCGCGTTCGGCAGTGGTGCGGTTAGCCTGCCCGCCGCATGAGTGACAAGCGCTGCACCGAGGAGGATGTCGTCGCCGAGCTCCGCGACGGCATGACGATCGGCATCGGGGGCTGGGGTTCGCGCCGCAAGCCCATGTCGATCGTCCGGGCGATCCTCCGCTCCGACCTGCGCGACCTGACGATCGTCGCGTACGGAGGGCCCGACGTCGGCATGCTCTGCGCGGCCGGCAAGGCCCGGAAGATCATCTACGGGTTCGTGTCGCTCGACTCGATCCCGCTCGAGCCGCACTTCCGGGTCGCGC